>JAVXFE010000006.1:0-19889 GCA_036658075.1 Oscillospiraceae bacterium | reverse complement strand
ACTTTTATTGTTACCTCTTCACGTTGTGCTGTTAGAACTTTTGATTGACCCGACATGTTCAATCGTATTAGAACGGCAACCTGCCGAAACAGATATTATGGAAAGAAAACCACGAAATCCAAACGAGAAGCTATTGACGCCAAAAACTTTGCTAAAAAGTATCCTGCAAGGTTTGGTTATTTTTGGAGCATCGTTTGGAGCGTATTATTTTATACTTGGCGGAAATCCAGAAAACGCCTCTATCGCTCGCTCTATGGGAATAGCTATTATTATGTTTTCAAATTTATTTTTGGTTCAAGTCAATAGTTCAGACCACGATTTTGCTTTTAGATCGGTTATGCGACTTGCGAAAGATAAAGTTATGTGGGTTGTAAATTTTGGAACTCTTGCTATGCTTTTAGCTGTTTTATATACACCTTTAAACGGATTTTTAAAGCTTTCGCCATTGCCGGCAAGTATGTTTTTTGCTGCTGCGGGAATTGCTATTGTTGCGGTATTCTGGTATGAATTAGTAAAACTTTTTCAAAGGATTAAGCATAATTAAAAAGTTTATAAATTTTAAGCGGACGGATATCTCCGCCCGCTTAAAATGATTTAGAACGTCTTAATAATATCCGTCCGTTTTAAATTTTTTTGTGAAAAGTAAAAAAACTGTTGACAAATGCAATATATGCTGTTATAATTATTAATGCATGCGGGTGTGGCGGAATTGGCAGACGTGCTAGATTTAGGTTCTAGTGGCATTATACCGTGCAGGTTCAAGTCCTGTCACCCGCACCAGGAGCTTTACGCTCCACTCTATACCGTTGCTACGTCGGTAGTAACGGTTTTTATTTGTTTATAACCGTGATAATATTTATCTCGAAACATATATTAAGTGAATTGAGAGGCGACGCATGCGGAGGTGTGATTTCTGCATACGTCGTTTTGTTTGATACGAGTTTTAAATAGGCTGTACCTCTTTCGTCGTCAGGGTGGAACAGCTACATCAAGGATATATGTTTTTGAAACAGGGAAGTCCTTGAAAGGTTACATCGTGAAAATTAGGTATAATATACCGGAAAATTGAGAGGGACAAATTTTATATGGAATTTAATGAACTGAAACTTATACCGGAGATTTTAAAATCTCTTACTGAACTTGGGTACACAACTCCATCATCGATACAAGAGCAAGCTATTCCGCCACTTTTAGAAGGTCGTGACGTTTTAGGTTGTGCACAAACAGGCACAGGTAAAACAGCAGCTTTTGCAGTGCCTATTTTACAAAATTTACACAAACAACCACCACTTGAACCTGGAAAAAAGCGTCAAATACGTGCGCTTATTATGACGCCAACACGTGAACTTGCGGTTCAAATTAATGATAGTTTTAGGCAGTACGGAAGGTATTTAGACCTTAAAAGCACCGTTATATTTGGCGGTGTTCCACAAAAGGGACAATGTTATGCACTAAGGCGTGGTGTTGATATTTTAGTTGCAACCCCAGGCAGATTAAAGGATTTAATGAATCAGAGAGTCGTTAATTTAGCAAATGCCGATATGCTTGTGCTTGACGAAGCTGACAGAATGCTTGATATGGGATTTATTCATGACGTAAAAGACATTATTAGACATATGCCAACTAAACGTCAAACGCTTTTGTTTTCAGCGACCATGCCAAATGAAGTTGTAAAGTTTGTAGATGAACTTTTAAAAGAACCTGTTAAAATTGCAATCACGCCGGTTTCTTCCACTGTTGATAATATTGAACAATTTATTTATCATGTGGATAGGAATAATAAATTAAAGCTTATGGTTGAATTATTGGCAAATGATGAAATCAAATCCGCTTTGGTGTTTACACGTACGAAACATGGTGCGGATAACCTTGTTAAAGGTCTTGAAAAATCAGGGGTGAAAGCTCTTGCTATTCATGGTGACAAGTCCCAAAACGCCAGACAAGCAGCTTTAAATCGTTTTAAAGGTGGCTATGTTCGTGTTTTGGTTGCAACGGATATTGCGGCACGTGGAATTGATATTGATAGTCTTTCTCATGTTTTCAACTATGATTTACCGGAAGTTCCGGAAACGTATGTGCATCGTATTGGACGTACGGGCCGTGCAGGACTTGGCGGTATCGCCATAGCTTTTTGTTCTCGAGATGAACGCCGTCATTTAGCTGAAATTGAAAAACTCATTAAAAAGAATATTCCAGTGATAGAAGACCATGACTATGCACTCGCTCCAAAATCACCATCAAGCGGTGGAAATCGCAATCGCCGTCCACGTCGAGACGGTGCCTCACAGGCGAAGAACTATAAAAAACCGTCAGGACAAAAGAAGGCGGATATAAAAATTTCAGGTGATAAGAATTGGAACAAGAAGGCGAGCGGTTCGGGTGGTTCAAGCAATGCAAGTTCTTCAAATAGAAATAGCGGAGCTAATAAAAACACTAGCTCGTCCGGTTCAAGCAGAAACACCGCTTCAAGCAACGCTAACCAAAACGGCGGAAAAGCAACGCCGAAAACAGATAGCAGACCAACTGGACGCAGAAGAAAACCTAATACAAATGCTCCGAGGAAAACAAGAACGGTTGGCGGATATACGCAAAAATAATAGCTTTTTAACTAATAATGAGGATGAGCGAAGTTCTACTTTGCTCATCTTTTGTGTATATATTAGTTGAGGTGGTATAAATGGTATATAAATTTAGTGATTTTAGGTCAAAAGAGGTAATAAATATAGGTGATGGTGAACGATTGGGATTTGTGTCGGACATGGATGTAGATGTGGATACAGGGAAGATTTTGTCGATTAGCGTTCCGGGGGCGTATAGGATTTTAGGGATATTAGGCAAAGAGGAAGATGTGACAATTAAATGGGAGAATATCAAAAAAATTGGCGATGATTTAATAATTATAGAAAATTTTGAACAAAAATAAATTAGAGCGTTTTGTTTAAAACACTTGCACTTTCTAACATTTTGTGATATACTGAAATTCATTATTTGTAATGAGGTGGTTATTTGAAGATTAAAAAAATTGCAGGAATTGCTGTTATAATTGCAATCGCTGTTTCATGCGTTGCTTGCGGTAATAATAAAGCAGAAAACCTGACTGAAACACCAAAAAGCACACAAACGTCAGCGCCAACAGAAACGCCTAAAACTGACCTTGCAGGCGACAAAGAAATAGCGGCTTTGACCGATAAATACGATACGTATATACAGGGATTTACAAAAGAAGTTGGCGGGTTTGTCAGCGGTGAGTATGAGTCGCTTATAAATTCAGTCCAAAATGCTGGTACTGTTGAAGAAATCACGGAGATTGTTGCTAATTATACCAAATGTGCAGATAGTGTTAAAAATTGGTATAATGAACTTGATGCGGCATCGATAATTGTTCCCGATAAAGAAAAGGAATCATATGGGAAGATTTTGAAATCCGTAAAGGCAATGAACGATATTTTTTCAAAATATGAGGCTGAAATCCAAGAGGCAATAGGTGAAAAAAGTCCTGGTCGTTTGAAACAAGCCCAAAAAGATTTTGTGGCGGCGGCAAAGGCTGCAAAAGTTTTATGGAACGATTCTATAAATAATATAAATAACTAAAAAGATAAGGGGAATTTTAAATGAAAATGGTTACTAAAGATACAATTATAATGGATGCTTTGAAATTAGATGAAGGAACAGCTGAATTTTTTATAGGTATTGGAATGCATTGTTTAGGATGTCCTTCCGCCAGCGGAGAGAGTATTGAACAAGCTTGTGCGGTTCATGGAACTGATGCAGATGAACTTGTTTCAAAAATAAATGCATATTTAGCTACAAAATAGTACAAATTTTAAGAAAATAGCTAAAATGCTTAAAAAAAAGGCATAAACATATTGACAAACGGACAGTAATTATGTATAATGTTTGCTGACTGTTTTTATTGTTGTGAATAAGGGGAATATTATGGAAGTGAATTTATTACCAATCCTTAATTGTGATGGTAGAAAAATGAAGCTTGTATGTGACGTGGAATTCGAAAATGTTAAAGATGATATTTTTGAAGTATTACAGCCGATTCATGTTGACGGTGAGATTGTTAATATGAGTGATAATCTTGAACTTACGGCTAAAGTGCATGCGAAAGTTAAGCTTTGTTGTGACCGATGCATGGAAGATTTTGAAACCGAAATGGATTTTGAATTTTCTGAAAGGCTTAAAAAAGAATATGTGTCGGATAATTCACAGGATGAAAACCCTGACATAATTCATTTTACCGGAAGCTCTTTTGATTTAAGTGAGATGGTTTATGAAAATTTAGTTGTAAATATTCCAACAAAAGTTTTATGCAATGAAGATTGTTTAGGAATGTGTCCGAAGTGTGGAAAGAATTTGAATTTTGGCGTATGTGATTGTGAAAGTGACATAACAGACCCGAGGTTTGATGCTTTGGATAAACTTAATTTGTAGAATATGCAAAGATTTTTCTTTGTTTTATTATATATTTGTTATTATGGAAAGAGGTGTTTAAATATGGCAGTTCCAAAGAGAAAGACTTCTAAAGCAAGAAGAGATAAAAGAAGAGCTAACTGGAAACTAGCTGTTCCAGGTATGATAGCATGCCCACAATGTGGTGCTTTCAAAATGCCACACAGAGTGTGTAAGGCTTGTGGCACATACAAAGGTAAAGAAGTTATCAGCGTAGAAGCGTAATTGATTCTTTTTACTACGATCGCCCAATATCCAAAAGGATACTGGGCGATTATTTTTTTAAAAATTTATGAACTCGTTGTAAGCTTTATAATCAAAAGGAGCTATAAGAACAATAAAATAAGATATAAAATGTTTAGGAAATGTTGCTTTTTTTGTGGGTTTGTGATATACTATAAATATTGAAAATTTATGAAAACGAGGAGCGTAAACACATATGAAAATCACGTGTACACGAGATGCCTTAAATAGTGCTGTAAGTGTAGTTTCTAGGGCGGTTCCGAGTAGGTCGCCTAATAATATCCTTGAAGGGATTTACATAAAGGCGGAAAAAGGCGGAAAAATTACATTAACCGGTAACGATTTGCAAATTGGAATTGAAGCTATAATTGAAGGAGACGTCCTCACTCCGGGAGATGTTGTTATTGATGCTAAGCTGTTAGGGAATATTATTCGAACTATTAATAGTGACCGTGTTAGCATCGAGGTTAATGAGCATGATATGACACTTATTAAGAGTGGGGGAGCTAAGTTTGAAATAGCGGGTCTGCCGGCAGATGGATTCCCTGGGTTACCGGTTGTTGATGCGGAATATTCAATTAGCCTTCCAGCTAATATATTGCGTGATATGGTGGACAAGACAAGCTTTGCGGTAGCACAAGTTGATAATAATCCCATACTTACCGGATGCCTTTTAGAAATCAAAAAAGAGGGACTTAGCATGGTAGCTCTTGACGGATTCCGAATGGCAATTCGAAACGTAAATATGGAAAATGATTTTGAAGAGAGAAAACTTATTATTCCGGAAAAATCGCTAAATGAACTTTCTAAAATCATAGGCGATGGTGAAGAACTCGTTGAAATTAATGCAACGCAAAAACATGCTATTTTTATGTTCGATAATTATCGAATGGTCACACGCCTTATCGAGGGAGAGTTTATAAATTACAATAGCGTTATACCCACATCTTTCAGTACGGAAATCGAATGTTCTACTCATCAGCTTACTGATTCTGTTCAAAGGGCATCACTTATTATAATAAGCGATGTTATAAAAAGCCCCGTAAAGTTTAACATCTCAGAAGGGAACATTAATATTTCGTGTGCGACAACGGCAGGAACTGTTGATGATAATATCCCTGTTGAAGTTGGCGACACAGGCCTTGAAATTGGGTTTTATAACAAATATCTTTTGGATGTTTGTAAGGTTATTGACACCGATGTGGTTAATTTGCAGTTTAACAAGGCGGTAAATCCTTTGGTTGTTACGCCGACAGATGGAAACGGCTTTTTGTATTTGATTTTACCACTTAGGTTAAAGGCGGAATAATGATTGCACATAAAATTAAACTTGAAAATTTTCGAAACTATGAGAAACTAGACCTCGACTTTGGAGAGAATATAAACATTATATACGGCGATAACGCACAAGGGAAGACAAATATATTGGAGGCTGTTCATATGTTTTCGGTTGGGAAATCCAACCGTACCTATAAAGATGGCGAACTCATAATGCACGGAAAGCCTTCAGCAAAGGCAGCGATTGAGTTCTCTGCACAAGAAAGAGAACAGTCGGCATGCATTGAAATGTTTAAGTCAAAACGCAAAATAATTTCTGTTAATGATATTCCGATAAAGAAAAATAGCGAACTTGTCGGAAGGTTTAATGTGGTGTATTTTGGACCCGAGTTTTTAGGGCTTGTCAAAGATGGCCCTAAAAAAAGACGACGAAACATTGACGTTTTGATTAGTCAGTTGCGACCTAATTATTTTTCAGCGATAGTTTCACTTAGGAAGATTGTGGAAAGTAAAAATGCGTTGCTTAAAATGCTACAGCCAAACGAAACTTTACTTGAAATTATGAATGAGAAATTGGCAAATGTCTCAACTGAGATTATTCGTTATCGATGCACGTATATTGAAAAGATTGAAAAGATTGCGACTGAGATTCAAAGTGAAATTTCAGGTGGCACTGAAACTTTAAGCATAAAATATTTGTCGTGTGTGGGTGACGTATCCGGCATGAATGATGAAGAAATTTGTACAAAGATAAAAGAAAAAATAACAGCAAGCCAAAAGAGAGAGCGTGAATATCACGAATGCATTATAGGCCCGCATCGTGAAGATATTGAGTTTGACATAAATGGCAAAGATGCAAAGGTTTTTGGTTCGCAAGGACAGCAAAAAACAATTGTACTGGTTGAAAAGCTTGCAGAGGTTACTTTGATTCATGAAGAAATAGGAGAGTATCCCGTTTTACTCCTTGATGATATTATGAGTGAGCTTGATAAAAAAAGGCAAGGCTTTATATTAAGGAGAATCCCAAACATTCAAATTTTGATTACATGCACTGAAAAAGATGGGTTTGAAACATTGAACAATAGCCGATATATACATGTTGTGGACGGGAGAGTGGTCTGATGTATTTGCATTTAGGAAAGGATACGGTGGTCAATACCGCCACTATCATATGCATTTTGGATTTGGAAACCACCACAATTTCAAAGCATACAAAAACTTTTTTAAAAGTAGCAACAGAAGAGGGGTTTGTAAAAAATGTATCAAACGAAAAGGAAATTCCTAAATCGTATATTATATGCGAAGTTGATGGACAATCCATCGTATATATGACAAATATTTCAACTCGTGCCTTAGCGGGAAGGGTTGAAAAGGGGTCTAAATTATACGATGTACTATAGATTATTACACACGGCGGAGAGCTTTGACTTTGTTCAAGGCGTACGCTTCAAAATTGAATTGGAGTTGATTTCATGATAGAAGAAGAACATATCACCAGTGTGCCTGTTGAAGGCAATTATGGCGCAAGCGAAATACAGGTACTTGAAGGTTTAGAAGCTGTACGAAAACGTCCGGGAATGTATATAGGTTCCACAACTTCCAGAGGCCTTCATCATTTGGTATATGAAATTGTGGATAATGCAATCGATGAAGCTTTGGCGGGATATTGCAAAGATATCACGGTTACTATTGAAAAAGATAATTCGATTACTGTTATTGATGATGGGCGTGGTATCCCTACAGGAATACATCCTAAAATGGGGATTTCGGCCGCAGAACTTGTTTTTACAAAGCTTCATGCCGGTGGTAAATTTGGTGGTGGCGGCTATAAGGTGTCCGGTGGCTTGCATGGCGTTGGTGCGTCTGTTGTTAATGCACTTTCCGAATTTTTGGATGTTGAAATTTATGACGGCGAACATATTTTTGAACAACATTATCAACGTGGAAAAAGTCAAGGTCCTTTGAAACAAATTGGCGACACTGAAAAAACCGGTACAAAGGTTAGGTTTAAGCCGGATTATGAAATCTTTGAAGATTTAGTTTATGATTTCGATACATTATTGGTTAGGCTTAGAGAACAAGCGTTTCTTAATGCAGGTGTTAAGTTTATCTTGACCGACTTGCGTGATGAATCAGAGACGGCGCATAAGGTTGTAGAACTCAAATATGACGGTGGTATTCGTGAATTTGTACAGTACGTAAACCGTAATAAAGCGGCAATACATCCGGATGTAATTTATGTAAATTCCACTCGTGAAACCTGTGAGGCGGAAGTTGCCCTTCAATACAACGATGGATATAGTGAAAATATTATAAGCTTTGCCAATAATATAAACACTTCTGAAGGCGGAACGCATGAAACCGGGTTTAAATCTGCTTTAACAAAGGTTTTAAATGATTATGCTCGTTCTCGTGGAATATTAAAAGATGGCGATTCAAACTTGAGCGGCGAAGATGCACGTGAAGGCCTTGCATGTATTATCAGTGTAAAAGTTACGGAGGCACAGTTTGAAGGACAGACAAAAACTAAGCTCGGAAATGGTGAAATTCGTTCAGTAGTCGAGAAAATGGTTAATGAAAAGCTTAGTGAGTTTTTTGAAGAAAATCCAGGTGTAGCTAAAATAGTTGTTGAAAAAGCAATGACGGCCTCACGAGCTCGTGAGGCGGCAAAACGTGCAAGAGAGAATACAAGGCGTAAATCTGTTTTGGAAAGTAGTACACTACCTGGAAAGCTTGCGGATTGTTCAGATAGAGATAATACCTATACTGAAATTTATATCGTCGAGGGTGATTCGGCGGGTGGTAGTGCTAAACAAGGAAGGGACAGACACTCTCAAGCAATACTATCACTTTGGGGTAAAATGCTAAAAGTTGAAAAATACAGAATCGACCGAGTATACGGAAATTAGAAGCTTTGCCTATTATTACGGCTCTTGGAGCGGGGATTGGTGAAGATTTTAACCTTGAAAAGCTTAGATATGGAAAAGTTGTTATTATGGCCGATGCCGATGTAGATGGTGCGCATATCAGAACTCTTTTGTTAACTTTCTTCTTTAGATTTATGCGTCCATTGATTGAAGACGGACATGTTTTTATTGCTCAACCGCCACTTTATAAAATTTCAAAAGGAAAATTTGAAAAGTATGCGTATAGTGACGAGGAATTGCAAACGGTTCTTTCTGAAATAGAAGATGGTGGAAAATCACCTGTTATTCAGAGATACAAAGGTTTAGGTGAAATGAACCCGGAACAGCTTTGGCAAACGACGATGAACCCGGAAAGTCGCATTATGCTTCGTGTTGAACTTGACGATGCTCGCCGTGCCGATGAGATATTTACCATTCTTATGGGTGATAAGGTTGAACCACGCCGACAATTTATTGAGGAATATTCAAAAACTGTTGTAAACTTGGATATTTAGAGGTGAAGTATGATAAAAATAGAAAATACTGCTGTTATGAACTTTGAAGGTGCAATTCGTGGCGCAAGGAATCCTATGAATAGTCACGATAGAATTGATAGCTATTATGACGAGAATGGGAGGTATGTTCTCGGTGATAATGATTTGTCACTTGCCGTGCGTTTATGTCGTGCAGGAAGTGACCATCGAAAATTTATTCGCCAAATCATGGTATCGGTTGATATAACAGCTCCGCTTTATTGGTGGAAGGAATTCGATACGTATAAAGTTGGGACGGTTGCAAATTCAACCAGTACAATGCATAAAATTCATTCAAAAGCTTTTGACATTGACGATTTTAGTCATGACCATATGTCAGAGGATGTTTTAAAAGTTATGAAAGATATCATTAATGTTTTAGAAGAAAAAAGAAGTAGCTTTGTTGAAACTAAGAATAAAGATGACTGGTACGATATTATACAGCTTTTACCGGCCAGTTATAATCAGACCAGAACTGTCACTATGAACTATGAATGCTTGGTCAATATGTTATACGCTCGGAAATCCCATAAGCTTCAAGAATGGCGTGAATACTGCGACTGGATACAAACCTTGCCGTATGCCAACGAGCTTATATGCGGACTTGATAAATGATATAAAATTTGTAAAATTTTCATGAGTATGGTTTGTGGGTTTTAGGCAAAATAACACTTGACAAAACTGTAGAAATACAGTATATTATATTAGTAATATACAAAAGAATTTATTTGCGAGGTGAATACCAATGGCTTATACAATTAATGATGATTGCATCAAATGTGGCGTATGCGCTGGCGAATGCCCTGTTTCATGTATCACAGAAGGTGATGCAGTTTACGTTATAAATGCTGACGAATGTATCGATTGCGGAAATTGTGCAAACGTATGTCCTGTGGATGCTCCACAAGCGTAATTTATTTTAAAATTTCAAAAGGGCGGTCGTGACAGTCTTGACAAAGGACGGTCCGACTGCCCTTTTAATATACATATGAGGTGGATAAATTTATGAATAAAGCTATTTTCACAGAAGGTATGAACGATCTAAATATTAACATTTCAGATAAACAAATGGGGCAGTTTTCATACTATTCACGATTGCTTGTGGAATGGAATGAAAAGATGAATCTTACCACAATTGTCGATGATGACGGAATAGCGATTAAGCATTTTATCGATAGCATATTACCGCTTAAATATATCGATATTCCAAATGCTGTGAAAGTTGCTGATGTTGGCACTGGAGCGGGTTTCCCAGGGCTGCCGATAAAGATTATGCGGGAGGATATTCACCTTACCTTAATTGATTCTCTTAATAAAAGAGTTAACTTTTTAAAAGAGGTTACGGATAAGCTAGAACTTTCATGTGTTGATTGTGTACATGGGCGTGCTGAAGAATTAGGTCGAAATGCAATTTATCGTGAAGCCTTTGACGTGGTGGTTTCACGAGCGGTGGCGAATCTTACAACTCTTGCCGAATATTGTTTGCCATATGTGAAAGTTGGTGGGATATTTATTGCCCTAAAAGCTGAAGATATTGAAAATGAGCTAGCGTCGGCGGTAGAAATAATAAATAATCTAGGATGTACCGTCTTAGAAGTGATAAAAGCACCATTGCCTAAAAGCGACATTGTTAGAAATTTAATAGTTATAAAAAAATTAAAGTCCACACCGTCGAAATATCCCAGAAGCACAAAGCAGATAAAAGCCTCACAGGAGTGATGATATGAGCGTTTTATATGCGGTAAAATCGATAAAATATAATGGCACTGAAAAAGTTGGATTTGCTTTGGATAGGCCTAAAGGGGCAGAAACTTTTTTGTTTTTGCATTTTAAGACATGTGTAAAATTCACATTGTACAACGAGGTTATTGAAATTTTTCCACATACTTGCATTATATTGTCCCCTGATACGGCTCATAAAATCGAAGTGACGGAATGCGAACTGGTTCACGATTGGGTACATTTTATCCCCGGCGATGCGGAAAATTTTATAAATTTTGGATTGCCACTTGACACTCTTTTTTATCCATCGTCAACACAGTTTATAACATCAATATTTAAAGAGTGTGAAGAAGAACTTTTAAATCGTGAAGCGTATTGGAAAGAAATGGCGTCAAATATGCTGGAAAGTGTTTTTATTACACTGCGTAGACAGTTATTATTAGAAGAAACTCACGGAAATGATAGTTATGTTTTAGAGCATATTTCAAACTTTAAAAAGCTAAGATTAAAGATTTATAGCGATGTTGAAAAAGATTTGGATATTGAAGAAATGGCGGCGGAAGTTTCGTTAAGTCGATCCCGATTTTCAATATTATATAAGAAGATTTTTAATGTTTCTCCAAAACAGGATTTAATTAATGCGCGTATTGAACGTGGAAAGCATTTGCTTTTGTCCAGTAAAATGACGGTTGAACAGATTGCGGAAATGTGTGGATACACAAATGTATATCACTTTATCCGTCAATTTAAAAAAGTTTCCGGGGTTTCGCCCGGTGCGTATAGAGGAAAACTATAAAACAAAAGGTCAATAACATAGCGTTAAATGTTATTGACCTTTATTTGTTATCATTGTATAATAACCTTAAATAATCTAAAAGATTTATTAATTAAGGAGGCTTATATTTATGAATATCCCAAGATGTGAATATCCACGACCGCAAATGGTTCGTGAAAATTGGATTAATTTAAACGGTGAATGGGAGTTTGAAATTGATTTTGGAAAGTCCGGAAAGGCAAGAGGATTACTTGGAAAGCAGAAGCTTGACAATGAAATTCTTGTTCCGTTTTGCCCTGAAAGTGCGTTATCTGGGGTTAATTACAAAGACTTTATGAATGCGGTATGGTACAAGAAAAGTTTTGTTTTACCGGATGATTGGAAAAGTAAAAAGACATTGATAAATTTTGAGGCGGTAGACTATTATTGTGAAGTGTACATAAACGGCGAAAAAGCAGGAAGCCACAAGGGTGGTTATACTCCGTTTTCTTTTGACATCACAAAATATTTAGAGGACGGCGAAAATGTAATTCTTGTTTACGTTGAGGATGATGTTAGAACACAAAAGCAACCTTCGGGAAAACAAAGTGACAAGTTTGAATCATACAATTGTATGTACACTCGTGTTACCGGGATATGGCAGACGGTATGGCTTGAAAGCGTTCCAAAGTCATATATAGAATCATATGAAGTTACGCCGGATGCTGCTAATTCAGCCGTTAATCTTATTGTGAATTTTGGAGGAGAGATTGTTCCTAAAAATGTTCAGTTGAGTATTAAATACAAAGGTAAAAAAGTTGGAGCAAAGAGCGGAGTTTGCAATGGAAACCGTTTAAGCTTAACTGCAGAACTGGAAGAAGTTCATTTATGGGAAGCTGGACACGGCAGACTTTATGATTTGGAAATTGAATCAAAGTCGGAGAAGTATACCGATTTTGTTTGTGGATATTTTGGCTTGCGTCAAGTTGAACTTATGGAAAACGGCGTTTATATCAACGGAAAACCTGTTTTTCAAAGACTTGTTTTAGACCAAGGAATGTACCCTGATGGAATTTATACAGCCCAGAGCGATGAGACTTTAAAAAACGACATACAGATATCAATGGATTTGGGATTTAATGGTGCCAGACTTCATCAAAAAGTCTTCGAAAGACGGTTTTTATATCATGCGGATACGATGGGGTACATGGTATGGGGAGAGTATGGAAATTGGGGGATTGACCACACAAAGGCATCGGCTTTAGAGATTTTTATTCCTGAATGGCTTGAAGCTATGAAACGTGATTATAACAGCCCCGCTTTGATTGGCTGGTGTCCGCTAAACGAAACATGGGACATGAATGGAAGACAGCAGGATAATGAAGTTATACGTGGAATCTATCTTACAACAAAAGCAGCAGATAAAACTCGACCTGTTATAGATACAAGCGGGAATTATCATGTTCAGACAGATATTTATGATGTGCATCCATATGAACAAGATGTAAAAACCTTTAAAGAGTTTTTTGAGCCTATGAAAAATGGTGGAGAAACCTTCAATACATTTACGGATAGACAATCTTATAATGGTGAGCCATTTTTCGTAAGTGAATATGGTGGAATACGGTGGAATCCTAAAGATAAAAATGGTTGGGGATACGGAGATGCACCTGAAAGCGTTGAAGAATTTGTGGAGAGGTATAGAGGATTAACAGAGACTTTATTATCAAATCCTAAGATTTTTGCTTTATGCTATACGCAACTTTATGACGTTGAACAGGAAGTTAATGGACTATATTATTATGATAGAAGCTTGAAATTTGATGAAAACATTATGAAGAAGTTAAAAGAGGTAATGGAGACAAAGGCTGAGTTTGAAAAATAGAGAATAAACAAATACTACCCACGACATTTTGCCGTGGGTAGTATTTTAAAGTCGACCATTTTTCAGGATAAAATTTGAATATCTCCTATAAAGCTCAGTCCAGGTTTCATAATCTACCCTGCCTGTTGGAATAAAACCGAAGATGCCTTGTGATAATTTTACGGCGGTGCCGGTAAGACTTCCAAAAACACCGTCAGGGTTTATCAGAGGAACGCTGGGGTTTTCTCGTGACATGACACGGAGAAATATCTGAAGTTCAATAACATTCTGACGGTTGTCGTTTAAGGATGTTTTTTTATTTGTGTTTATTCGCAATTTTATTCCCCCTCACTTAATTCATAGCCTGGATATTGTCCAAAAGATTTTTCGTCACCATTGCGTAAGGCTACATATAAATTCGCAATTTCTGTCCATGTTTGAATTCCAACAACCCCACGAGGAAGCAACCCAAATTCTTTTTGAAACGCTATGACGGCGTTTTGTGTCTCGGTTCCAAAATAACCCGTAGGAGTTATTTTTGGAATAACGGGATAGGTTTCAGAAATGAGTGCTAAATAGGTTTGAAGGGCTTTTACATCTTCGCCACTCATGCCGAGACGCAAAACTTTTCCTGGATACGGAAAGGCTCCGTTTGGCTCATAGTCGGCAGGAAGACCTGCCAATGTTGAAACATAAACACTATATAATTTATCCCATGTTTCATTGTCGACGGCTCCGGTGATTGGCAAACCATAAGCTTTTTGAAATGATTTTACTGAATTTTCAGTAGCATCGCCATATATTCCGTCATTTTTCAACGGAGGTATGAAATCATTAAATTCACTAATGAAATTTAAATAAAGCTGAATAACTTCCACGCTGTTTCCACGTGCGCCCTTTTCAAGAGTGGTGCTAAATTGACGATTTATGTCTTGAAGGTTAATTCCTTGAGAGTCGAGTTCTGAAAGACGCATTACGCTATTAAACACAAATATTATTTTGTACCACGTGCCTTTTCCAACTATTCCATCAACCGTTAAACTGAAAATTCTTTGAAATTCACGGACGGCGTTTTCGGTTTCTACATCAAAAAGACCATCAGGGTTTGCGATTTTCGGAATGGAAGGATAATTCCGTGAAATCGTGTTTAGCATCAGTTGGAAACGTTTTATATCTCGACTTGCGTCGCCGAGTTTTAAAGGTGTGCCAGGATAAGTTTCACGGATATCTGTGACGGGGGCGTTTGTCACAAGTGAGATGTTGTCGCCGTAATAATATTCGAGAATTTTATAAGGCGTATAGCCGGCGTTTGCAAGGTCAACGCTACCCCATTGCGACATACCCCCGGGGCATTTTGTGGTTGTTCCGTTACAATATTGAGTGAACAATGGTTCGAGGTTTCCTTCACGGACAATATAATCATTAAAAATATCATCTACAATTTGCCCGATATTCTCAAAAATATCACGATTTTTTACAAATGATTGGTCGTATTGTGTTGAATTTGTTATATCAAAGTTATAACCTCGAGAACGATAAAATTCAGTGAAAATGCGATTTAAGGTGTACGAGATTTGTGCATATATATTGGCACGTATGGCGTTTTCAGGCCAGGTTGGGTAAATTTCGCTTGAGGCAACGTTTTTTATGTATGATGGAAATGGTACGGTTACGTTAGGTGCGTTAGTGTCAGAAGGTACCCCTAAATGCACAACTATATTTTTCGGAACTTTAAAAACATTATCCATTTTCATCACCTCCTATAGGTCTTTGGGTTCGGATTCGTTGGTGATATTTGCATGTGGATTTGTATCACCTTCGAGGATTGGAGTTAATGAGATTGGCTGAATAGACCGAATACCGTCAAAAATAGGAACGTTTAAATTTTCTTCTACATAATAGCCAGCTTGTTCTACGTAAGTATTGTATACACCATAACTTAGCGATGTTGTTCCCGGGTTTTGAGATAATTTGCGAGAAGGTGCTGGAAGGGCGAGCTGTTCCGTTCGACCACTTTTATCAGTTGTAAGTTTTTTTATTATTTCTTGTGTGTCGCCGACAGTTTTAGTTATGGTTACGTGTGCGCCTTCTATAGGTATGGACATGTTAGCAATGAAAACTTGTACAATAAGATATCCTTCACCCATTTCGGCGGGAATTTCAATTTTGGCGGGTTCGGTTTTTGGTGTTGTGACTGGGGTCATTGTTGGGCGAATCGCTGTGTCTTTGTTCGGTGGGGTCAATTGGGATGTTAAGGTGTCATTAAATTCGGTAAAATACCTATTTATCATAATAAAAATCACTCTCCTATCGGTTTATTTTATGCCATATAGAAGAATTTGTGACTTTCGGTTTACGCTGCCTTTTGAATTTTAACAACAATCACGGTCATATCATCATCAGGCTCGCCACCTTTTAAAGCAATCGCCTTTTCTAAAACTCTGTCTGCAAGTTCCTGGGCGGGCATTTTTGTATCCGCTGTCTCAATTGTATCTTTAAGCCAGCCATTGTTCCCATCTTTTGTTTGAATCCCATCTGTCGCCATGACTATCATGTCGCCAATAGTGACACACCGTGTAAACGTTTCTATGTCAACTGTCGACACCATTCCTACAGGCAGAGATGTTGCACGCACGACTTCGGCAGTGTCATCTTTTTTAATAAAGCTCGGCTCGGCACCGTTTTTTATAAATTCGACTTCACCTGTAAATAGGTCGATTACGCACATGTCTACTGTTGCGAAGGCTTCGTCGGCAGATTTCATAACCATAATAGAGTTGACTAACTTTACGGCGACAGTTTTATCAAACCCTGCATTCATAAAATCTCCAAGAAGTTCGACAATGGTTTCGCTATCCCTTGAAGCCCGCCGCCCTGTACCCATTCCGTCACTTAAAGTTATTACATATTTTCCATTTCCAAGATAGTTAAACACGTGATTGTCACCACAATCACTTTCCATTTGACCTTGTGCAAAGCCTACATTTACATCATATCCTTCAACTTGATTAAAGCGAACATTGCAAAATTCGCCGTTGTTTACACAAGTCATGTGTGGCGAAATCATGCACACTCCTAAAACGCTTTTTAATATTGGGCGAATAACAGAACATGCACGACATTCGTCAGTTGCACAAACGGACATATCTACTATATAAATTCCGTTTTGATTTTGCAGAACGTCGATGTTTTCTACATCAATACCTTTGGCTGAAAGCTTGTCGCTTATGGTTTTTGCAATGGTAGAGTTAAAGGTTATTTCAGTGCTAACCTCGTTTGAAATTCCTTCTATTATATCTGCAACGCCGTTAAATTGTTCGCCGATAAGTTCACGGTTTTCAGCAAGCTTATTTTTCCAGACTTGATTTATTTTATATATTTCAAAGAGGCGATTAATTTCTTCGATTAGGGTTCGGATTTTCACGCATTTTTCGGAAAAATGAGGGTCGACATCTGAAAGTTCAAGATGACCATTTTGCTCCATTATTTCGAGGAATTTAAACATGGTTTTATATGTAGAATTAAAATTCTTTTCCCAACATTCGTTTGCGTGACGACAGTTTCGACAAACTCTGTCCGCTGCGGTGTCAAACATTGTTCCGATATCGCTCATGTCCATATTGTTTTTTCGGTCAGATATGCTAATAAAAGTTTCGGCAAGGGTGCGAAATGAATCTGAAACATCAAGAAGTCTGTCCTTCACATAATCTTGAACTTTTATTGTGGCCTCAGTATCCTTTCCACCGAAATCCGTAATATTCCGTGAAATGTCAAAAATCGAACGTGGAATGACGAATAAAAGTACGGAAGAAATAACGACTTCCAAGATGCTAAATGCGGCATCGGTGCTTGTGCCTAAATACAAAGTTATACCTATACCGCATATTGCAAAGCCACTAACAACGCCAAGCTTTCCGAACTTTGACATTGCACCTGCACACAAACCGCACATTCCAAACACTGCCATGGACGATAAGATATCGCCGTCGATTCCTAGCATGAGTCCGATTAATAAGCCGCCAATCGTCGATACAGAAACCCCGCATGCTGTTCCCAATATGCAAAGAATCAAACCGCCAATAATATTTCCAATAAGAAATCCCGAAAATATCTCAAAATTTTTAAAACTTAGAATAACTAGCCCTGCCATAATGCAAAGGCTGATTTTTTCTTCAAAGCTTAGATTTCGAGTGCTTACAGAAGGCTCCATAACAAGGTTTCGACTTTTGTCAATAACCACAATCCCCATTGACATGACAAGTGCATCGCAGATGATTAAGACACCTTTGCTTACATTAAAGTCAAATACGTATAAGGCAAATAGTCCTGAAATAAAAAGACCGACACTGCTTGCGATTATTATTATAAATAAGTCTGGAGTAGCCTTCTTATCTAAAACAAAAAGAAATACTTCGTATATAGCACATGCTATTATGTATCGAAGTGAAACCTCTATGTTGCCTATACTTAAATAACCGAGAGTTACCATTGTCAAGGTAATCAGACTTTTTAATGAGAACTTTCGTTCCATCGCCATGAAAGAAACGCCAAATGGTGCAAAGCCCGCAAAAGGCATTGCTCGTGCGAAAATTATTCCAATAAGTCGTATTAAAACGTCGTATATTGTGATATTGAATTTTGTTTTCCTTGTGGCTTTTGCCACTGCTTGTCCACTGTTTTCCATTGTTGCAAGTTCTGAACTCGCCATATAAACACCTCCAAAAAAATTGTGCTAATTACTACACATATAGGAATATTATAACCATAATGTTCCATTTCTTCTGTCGAATTGAGGTGGAAAAATAAGGGAAGTTTTGGGATATTAAGCGATGATTAAGTTGATAATGCGAGTAGTGAGAAACAAAACAGCTGAAACTGCTGAAATTCCACCTAAAATGTAAAAAAAGGTTTTAAACTTAGACAGAATATTTTTAAGATTATAGCGTGTTTGGCTGAATTTTTTTGTGGTAGAGATGTATGAATTTATTATATTTTGAGCATCGTCCACAAAATTTGTACTGGTAAAATCCGACTTTGCTTCAATGGTATCAGAGGACAGTATAAAAATAGCTTGGTCGATAAGGTCGGATTTGATATTGTTTATGATGACTACACGTTTTGATTTTTTTGCGGTCATAGTAAAACACTCCTTTGTATTGATATACTTTGAGTATAAACAAATTTATGGAGTATTATACAAATAATTGGAAATAAAAAAGATGTCGATTTGCTCGACATCTTTTTGTGTTATATAGGTACTTGAGAAATTACTCTTCTAAGTTTTTCAAAGCATATTCTAGACACTGATTTACAATTTTGTTAAAAGAAACAC
Source organism: Oscillospiraceae bacterium (assembly GCA_036658075.1). GTDB lineage: Bacteria > Bacillota > Clostridia > Monoglobales > Monoglobaceae > JAVXFE01. The sequence continues at coordinate 799 of JAVXFE010000006.1, read as the reverse complement.
CAGTCTTCTCGCTTATTTCCATGAGTTTATCAAAGCACTCTGGTTTTATTCTTATGGTTCTGTTTATAGAAGATATTTTTTCTTCATCCTTTTTTATTATGAGTTTATCCATTATTAATCCCTCTCTAATCATTTTTTGTAATCAATATTGTAATTATACATTGACAAATGCATTTTTGTGATGTACAATTTTGTAATTGTTTAATGATTACAAAAAGAACTACAAAAAGAAACCCTCGAAAACCTAGTGTTTTCAAGGGTTTTAGTGGTTGCGGGGGCCGGATTTGAACCAACGACCTTCGGGTTATGAGCCCGACGAGCTACCAAACTGCTCCACCCCGCGGTATTTACGTGTTAACAAAAAGTTGGTGCCGGAGACCGGAATCGAACCGGTACGGGAAATTAATCCCACAGGATTTTAAGTCCTGGGCGTCTGCCAGTTCCGCCACTCCGGCGGGCAAAACTTAATGTTCAACTTGCTTATTATAGCACGGGCAGACGCTGGTGTCAAGCTTTTTTTTGCTTTTTTTTGCTTTTTTAAAAGTTTTTTTGAAAAAGGGAATATTTAGGTCAAGTTTTTAGCAAAAACGTGAAAACATGGAGGCTTTTTGGCTTTTATTCTATAGGAGCATTATCTTTAAGCGTTAAATATAGGCTGTAAACTTCATTTTTTGGAAGTTCAGCCTCAAGAGCCACTTTTTTTACAATGTCTTTTCCTTTTTCTCCAGTTTTCATATATTTCAATAAAAGCTCCTCTGCTGTTGGAAGTTCGGCACGGTGGGCTATTTCTAAATCGTCT
>JAVXFE010000005.1:0-22380 GCA_036658075.1 Oscillospiraceae bacterium | reverse complement strand
CAATCACCAGAGGCTGTCCTAAATCGGTTATTGGAAGTGCCGCAATATCCGAAATCATGAAAGTTACTACAAGTTCAGAGGGTTCAAGTTCGCCAATTTGACGCTTTCCCATAAGTCGTAGTGCGAGTACCACAAAAGCGTACATAATTATTGTACGAATTACTGTAATTATCAATTAAAATCACCCCTTTACAAAGAACGATAATATATGTATAATATAACCTATAAGAAATCAAAATATTCAGGAGGTAAAATTATGTATATTGGTATTGATTTAGGAGGAACAAATATAGCTATAGGCTTAGTTGATGATAACGGAAAAATTTTAAAAAAGGGTTCTCGCCCAACAATAGCCACACGTCCGTATACAGACATTGTTAAAGATATGGCAGAACTTTCAGGCGAGGTTGTTGCTGCTGCAGGATTTACCATGAAAGATGTTGATGGCATAGGGATAGGCTGTCCGGGGACGATTGATAATGAAAACGGTGTTGTAATCTATGCGAATAATCTAAACTGGAATAATGCTAAAATCCGTGAAGAACTTCAAAAATATTATGACTTACCTGTTAACATTGAAAATGATGCAAATGCGGCCGCATATGGTGAATATGCAATAAATGGCAACAATGCTGAAAGTTTCATCGCCATAACTCTTGGAACGGGTGTCGGCGGCGGTATAGTTATTGATAACAAAATATATCGTGGATTTAATGGCGCAGGTGCGGAACTTGGACATATTACACTTGTTCATAATGGCGAGGCTTGTTCATGCGGACGTAAAGGGTGTTGGGAATCTTACGCATCTGTGACGGCTTTAATTCGTCAAACAGATACCGCTATACTTAATAATCCAACAAGCCTTATGGCGAAAAACGCCGAAAAAGACGGCGAAGTTAACGGACGCACATCTTTTGACGCCGCAAAAGCCGGCGATACTGTTGCACTTGAAGTTGTGAAAAAGTATATTGAATATGTTGCAGATGGGATTTCGAGCATCATAAATATTTTTCAGCCTAATGTTCTTGTTATTGGCGGTGGTATCAGCAAAGAAGGTGACTATTTGCTGGAGCCTGTTAAAAAATATGTTGAAAAAGTTACTTATTGCAAAGAGGTTCCACAAACAGAGATTAAAATCGCAACCCTTAGAAATGATGCAGGGATAATTGGTGCGGCACTTGCAACAAATGCGAAATGATTACACTGTAGAATAAAGCTAATTTGAAACATACGTATTCGTAATAACGGAAGCGAGGGGATACGCAGTATGGCTATAAAAAAGTTTATGGCAGGGGCGATAAAAGCCCTTAGCCGCTTTACTATAGACGTTAAAAAGGACTATAAAATCGATAGATGGGTGACACAGGCGACACACCCTTCCATAAAATCACTTTATAATATTTGGGATCATAAGATATTGGTCGGAGATTATGAGGTGCCTGTTCGTATTTTTATTCCAAAAAAGCAGACGTCGCTTGATATAATCTTATATTTCCATGGCGGCGGTTGGGTTTCAGGGGACCTGAATACCTATACAAAGACTTGTGCAATCCTCGCTGAAACCACCGGTCGGCGAGTGATATCTATTGATTATCGGCGTGCTCCGGAATTCCCTTTCCCATACGCTGTTAATGATTGCTATAAGGCGACTTTGGAAATCTTTTTAAATCGAGGTTTATTAGACGCTGAAGATAGCGATATAATTCTTGCAGGTGACAGTGCAGGCGGAAATCTTGCCGCTGTGGTTAGCCTTATTGCTGCAGAACGTCATGACTTTCAGATAAAAAAGCAAATTCTTATCTATCCTGCCACGTTTAACGACCATTCGAGTTCGTCGCCATTTCCATCGATTATTGAAAACGGGACGGATTATTTAATGACGTCTGAAAAGATTCGTGATTATATGACTTTATATGTCCAAAACAAAGAGGATTTAGAAAGTCCATATTTTGCACCATTGCTTGCAAAGGATTTGTCAGACCAACCGAAAACACTTATTATCACAGCTGAATATGACCCGCTTCGTGATGAGGGTGAGGCTTATGGCGAAAAGCTAAAAAGCTTTGGAAATTCAGTAGAGGTTCACCGTGTCCTTGGGGCGATTCATGGCTTTTTTTCGCTTGCTATTAAGACACCGCAAGTCACAGAAGCGTATGGGTATATTAATTCGTTTTTAAATGAGGTGTAACAGTAATGAAAAATAACTGGACAAAACTTGATAACGCCGCAAAAATTTTCCCGTCTGCTTCCAGTCGAGCGGATACGCAGGTTTTCCGCATAGCGTGCGAGTTAAATGATAAGATTGAGCCACGCATATTGCAGACGGCTTTAGACGAAACACTTGAAGAACTTCCGCTATATCAGTGTGTGCTAAAACGTGGAGTATTTTGGTATTATTTAGATAACACTGATTTAAAACCAACGGTGAAAGAGGAGTATCGTCAGCCTTGTTCAAAAATTTATAGTCGAAATGCAAAATCGCTTTTATTTGAAGTTACATACTATAAAAAGCGAATTAATCTTGATGTTTATCATGTTTTATCAGATGGCACGGGGGCGGCGTTGTTTTTAACAACTTTAGTGACAAAATATATTTGTAAAATCCAAAATCTCCCTGAACCGTCATTGAATAATAGCGGTTCTGTTGTACAAATGGAAACGGATAGTTTTAAAAAATATTATACAGGTGAAAAAACAAAAAAGCAGACTCCGTCTAAAAATGCGTGTAGACTAAAGGGGCTTCGTTTGTCTGAAGATAGGACGAAAATTTTAACGGGGAACCTAAGCGTAAAGAAAATGTTAGCGATTTCGCATGAGTATAAAACCTCTTTAACGGCACTGATTTGCACATGCTTGATGTTGTCAATCATTGAAGTTTTACCTAACCGTGCACGTCGAAAACCAGTGGTTATATCTGTTCCGGTAAACCTTAGAAAACAGTTTCCTTCCGAAACGGTCAGAAACTTTTTTAGTGTAAGTTTTGTGAGTTATGACTTTTTGCATAATCCCACAGACTTTGAAACGGTTTTGGAATCTTTGACAAAACAGATAAAAGCAAACACGAGCCATGAGAATTTAGAAGATTGCATAAATCGTTATACAGCGGTAGAACGCAATGTTTTCTCTAGAGTTGTACCGCTTATTTTAAAGGATTTTTTCTTAAAATGTGCATATCTTTTAAATATGAAAAAGAGTACAGCGACAATATCAAACATAGGTGTGATTGAGATGCCTAAGGAATTAAAGCCGTATATTCACGGCTTTGATATGTATAATACGACGAACAAACTTCAAGGGTGTGTATGTTCTTTTGATGAAAAAATAAGCATAAGCTTTGTGGCACCTTTTATCAACTGTGATATTCAGAGGCGTTTTTTTAAATGGCTTGTTGATTTTGGAATAGATGTAGAAATTTCAACAAATTTAATTGATGAATAGGGGGGGAGTAGCGTGAAACATTGCGAAAAATGCAACGTCGATGTGCGTGGAACAGCAACGCTATGCCCGTTATGTCAGAGCAAGCTAAAGGGTAGCGAAACGGAGGATATATATCCAAAAGTTCCATCACTTTTTAAGGAATATGAGATTTTCTTTAAGTTTTTGATACTTTTATCGGTGGCTGGAAGTGTGATATGTGTTGCCATAAATCTAATGATACCACAAAGTGGATATTGGTCGGTTTTTGTATTATTATCCGTGGCTTGTTTTTGGATTACATTTATGTCAACGGTGAAAAAGAGAGAGGCAATACCGGCAAATATTACAATACAGGTCGTCTTGGTGTCTGTTTTTTGTGTTCTTTGGGATTATATTACTGTGTGGCGTGGCTGGTCGCTTGATTATGCAATCCCATGTATTTGTACTGTTGGAATGGTATCTATGGCAGTAACGGCAAGAGTTACGAAGATTCCAATAGGCGATTATATTGCATCGTTTATTATGGACATATGTTTCGGAATTGTGCCAATTATTTTTTATTTGACAGGTGTACTAGAAGTTCAGTTGCCGTCGCTGATTTGTGTGGCACTTAGCATAATCTCACTTGTTACAATAGTTTTGTTTGAAGGGAAAAATATGAGGCTTGAATTGACAAAAAGGCTTCATCTATGATTTCATATACAACCAGCCCCTGTGCCAATTTGGCACAGGGGCTGGTTTGTGGTTAATATTAGTCAATAAGTTCCATCTTTTTTATGGTTATAGGTTTTTCTGGCTTTCCGGCAGTATCTCTTTTTATCTTTAAGAAGTCATCGACAACTTCCATACCTTCTGTAACTTCTCCAAAAGCCGCATAACTTCCATCTAGGTGTGGCGTGTCTTTGTAACAGATGAAGAATTGACTGGAAGCGGAATCGGGAGCGGAAGAACGAGCCATTGAAACCGTTCCACGTTTGTGTTTTAGGGTATTTTGAGCAAAGTCATTAGATGAAAATTCGCCTTTAATCTGCGTTTCGCTTCCACCTGTGCCGTCACCTTTGGGGTCACCGCCCTGTGCCATAAAGTCGTCTAAAACTCTGTGAAATGTAAGACCATCATAAAAACCTTCACTAACAAGTTTTAAAAAGTTCTTGCATGTTTCAGGTGCCATTTCAGGATTGCATTTAATGGTGAATGTTTTTCTGTCATCCATAGTGACTTTAACCTTTGTACTATCGGACTTTGCGGTAGATGTAGTTGAGTTTGCAGAATCCTTAGCGCCGGTAGTGGTTTTAGGCGTTCCACAGGCTGTAAAAATAAATAGCGTAGAAAGCATAAGTGCTAAACAGATAAATTGTGTAAATCTTTTCATTGAATTTCCTCCTAATATATGTATAAAATAGATATGAACTTATTATACAACGGATTTTAATTTTGTCAAGAGATAAATTGTTAATTTTATTTGTTTTTGGAGTTAAAAACTTTGTATTTGACAATAATGATAATAGAGTATATAATGCTTTTCAGGACTTAAATGAAGGAGATTATTATGAGAAAAAGACGAACAAGCAGAATTGTTGCAATAATTTTATGCATCGTTGTTGTAATATCTTTCGGGGGATGTAAAAATAAAACGGAGAGTGCAACGGATAGCTTTGGCGAAATAATGGAGGCGTTTAAAAGCGGTAAAGAGAGCGAAATTACAAAATATTATAAGACTGAAAATTTTGAAAAGTTAACAAATAATGATGAAAATTTAGAAAAACTTTTGAATGCCACTTTAAATGAACTTTCAAAAATGACCTATTCTGTTAATTCTGTAACTGAAGTTGGAAATCGTGAAGTTGCGATAAGTGTGGACGTTACGAATATCAATTCAGCCGAAGTCATGCAAATATATGTGAGTGAGGTTATGGCTATTGTAAAAAGCCCTGAATATCAGGCAAAGGTAAATACCATGACACAGGAAGAGTATAAAAAAATAATTAACGATAAAATGATTGAAATTTTATCCCGTGACAATATTCCAATGAGTACGAATACTATAGCTGTAAAAATGATAAAAAGCCGTGGTCATTATTCAATAGAAGACCCAAATATGGAATTTTTCGGTGCTATTTTTGCAAATCTGTTTAAAGCCATGACAGAGGTAATGATAAAATAACAGTTTTCTTTATGGTATGCACAAATTTTAGAAATTAAATCTTTTTCGACGTTTTTTTGTTGCTTTCTCATTTTTTGTGTGATATACTTAACAGACACAATTTTAATAAAGTAGGAGGTCATACCAATGAAACACATAAAAAGAATTCTATGTTTTAGCTTGATTTTTGCATTGATAACTTGTGTATTTTCTACGTTTTCTATAGCGGTAAATGCGGACGAATATACCGACAGGCCTATGAGTGTTTATATTGACAAAAAGCCCATTGTATTCGATAAAGGACAAACACCAATTATAGTTAATGATAGAACGCTTGTTCCACTTCGTGCTATATCGGAGGCTTTGGACGCGACAGTGTATTGGTTTCAAGAGGACAAGAGAATACAAATCGTAAAATATGATAAAACGCTTACCATGACAATAGATGTCCCAACAATGAGTATTTATAGTATTGTTAGCGGTGAAGCTACATTTGTGACGGATACGGCTTTGGATTCTCCGCCAATTTTAACGGGTGAAGACCGAGGCTATCGCACATATGTTCCGCTTAGAGTTATTGCTGAAGCGTTTGGAGCTGTTGTTTCTTCTGAATTTAGTGAAAATGGTGAAATGATAGTGGATATAGTTTCTCATTTTAATGAAGACAGCATTAATAACATTGGTGTAGCACAGATTAAAAATCAACCTGAAAAGTCAATGTTTTCTACAACCGGAAGGATTTTAGTTGTGGATGACAAGTTCTTTTTGCAGGATATGACGGAAAAACTTTGCTTAATTGAACTAACTCAAATTCCTAACGTTCCTGATTATTGGACACAGCAGTTGGGTGTGGCGAACAATAACCCAAGTGGTGCATATGTCACGATTACGGGCGTGGTACAAAAAAACGTAGCAGGATATAACACTATTCCGCTTAGACGTTCGGTTACCGGTATTCGCAGTTTAAATACTGACGGATTTGTCACTACAGGCGATAAAGAGTAAAATTTTAAAATGATAACGATAAGCCCCCACGATATTTTCGTGGGGGCTTATCGTTTAAGTAAACTTATGAATTTTCGCTTATTTTTATGTCTTTTGTTGGAATTTCGGTTTGTGAAACTATTATATCTTTAATTTGCGCTACCAGGGTGCTGTCAAGCTTTTTGCCACTGACCATTACGGTTATACCTTTATCATCTATCATGGCAAAACAGTCGTTAAAGCCTTTTGCCTTTACAAGGGTTTCAACTTTTCCTTCTTTTTCGGTGTTGATTGCTGAAAGTTTAATCTTTTTTTCTGCTTCGGCTTTAACTTCCGCTGATGCCTCTGTGCCTGTAGTAACTTTTTTTAATTCTGCAATAGCTGCACTTCTGTTTGTATCTCGGTTTTGTTTTGACTTTGTAAGAGAACTGTCGCTGGTGCTTTCTGTTTTGCCGGCGTTTTTATTTGTGCTTTTATCGTCTTTTTGAGTAGTTTTCGTTGGTGTGGCATCGCTTGTTACGGCAATAGAATTATTCCCAGGTTTTTCGACAGTCCATCGATAATATCCTGCCGTTATCACAAGTGCCACAAGACCAACCAACAAAATTTGTCTTCCCTTTAATCTGAATTTCGTAGTTTTCATAAAAATTCCCCTTTATAATGATATTTGTGAACTTTAAAGCTTATGCCCACATAATTATTTTAATACGTAACTTTTATTCTATGAGGCGATAAATCATAGAGAGCTTTTACCGCCTCATAGATTTCATATCTAACCGTTTCGTCTTTTGCACCTTCTGCAACAACTAAAATTCCGCTTGGATATGGTCTTTTTTCTTCAACAATAACAGGTTGACCGCTTGCACCTTGACCGGCGATAACAATATTTTCCTCTTCTTCTGTATTAGAAGATTCGGCGGTTTCAGACTTCGCTTGTTTGTTGGTCTTAGTTTTTGTGTCGGTGGCAAAGACTTTTTCGCCATCACTGTCTACAATAAGCATTACTGAAACCATACCGGCCCCTGCAATTTTAGATAAAGTCGCCTCCAGACGTTCTTCCATAAGACGAGTGTATTCTTCTTGATTTTTAACGTCTTCAATTTTGGTAGATGCAGGTGTTTCATTTTTTTTGGAGTTGTCTCCAAAACCGTTAAACGCCAAAACTAATATTGCAATAATAATCATCCAAACAATTACCATATTTAATTTCTTCCTATCCGTGCCGTCTGCACTCTCAGTTTTTGTAAAATACTTTTTTATGTCAATCATATTTTCACCTTCGTTTTTTAAAGTATAGTCGGAATCTGCAAAAAGATACGCACATACCCATCATTTCTTTATGTATTTTACGATAGCTGAGTTTTCGGGAATACCGTAAGCCTTTGCTACTTGCTTCACACGGTTTGTAATATCCGCGTTGGTATCCGTAACGTTTACAATAACGGTTAATCCTGTCAGTTCGCAAAAATGATTCATGTCTTCGACTTCTACTTCTGCACGAACTTCCATATCATAATCGCCTATTGAGGCGGAAATTTTATTCGATATGTTTTGTTTATAAAGACGAATAACATCTGTTTTTTGCCGTTCTTCCATCTGTGCCGTTGTTAAATAGGCGCTTGTTTGTGCATCGTGAAATTCATTAAAGTCTATGTCATAATGTATAAATTTTCCTAAAGGTTCTGCAAGGGTTAATATTAGCATAAGTCCCAAAGCCAGTCGTGTATATTTTTTAAGGCTTCCATTTGGGACGAGCATTTCGCAGATTGACCCAAAGATTATTACGCCACATACCGACCACGCCCATGTTCTTATTATTTCCATAAAGCTCTACCTCCCCAGTAATACGGCGGTGTTTCCGGCATTTAACATAATAGTGATTACTATGATAAACATGATTGTCACGGCGGCAAGCATGGAAAATATCAGCCCTATAGAGTTCGCAAGTTCAGTGATGCATTGCACAATCTTAGGGTCGGCAATAGGTTCAGAAATTGCCGCAGTGAGGCGAAATATGATAAGTGTGGCAATAATTTTTAGAAGTGGCGTTGCCGCAATAAGTGTCATAATTATAATCCCTAAAACGCCAACTGAATTTTTGATAACAACGCTGCAACTTAGTACGGTTTCAACAGATTCTGCTAAGACACCGCCCACAACGGGAATGAAATTTGAGGTTGCAAACTTGGTTATTTTTACAGAGAGTCCATCTGCCCCGGAGGCCGCAATGCTTTGAATCCCCACCACGCCAACGAAAACGGTTAGCATAATTGTAAGTCCCCATTTTACGCCGTTTCCTAAAAGTTTTGTGAGTCGCTCTGCCTTAAACTTATCCGAAAGGTTATTTACGATATTCATTGCTGATGATAGCATAACAAACGGCAAAAAAACAGTGGTTATCACCGTCATAGTGATTTCTACTACTGTTAATAATAAGGGTTCAAAAACCGAGGCGGATATGACGGCTCCGCTTGTGAGAAGGGTGGTTACCATTATGGGAACCATGATATTCATGAATGCGGACATGTTACCTATTGCTGTACCTGCACATTTTGCTATATCATAAAACGCCGCTGTGGCGATTCCTGCAATGATTATATAACACGCAAAAAATGCGATTTGTTCTACTCCATCTTTATTAAAGCTGGATTTAAGGTTTGTTAAATATGCACAGAGAATGCTTAGGGCGAGAACAAGAGCCATAATTTTAAGAGAGCGATAAACTTCACCCATTAGGAATTTTAGACCGCTATTTAAAATTCCGGAAATGCTCATATCCGTTTTACCTGAGGCGATATTATTTAAGATAGTTTCGGCATCAAACCCGGGAATGAACTCGTCAATGTTGTTTCCTTCGATTTCGTCAAGTCCGTTTTGGATGCTATCTCCATAAAGCGAGTTGTATTCGCTTAAAACCTCTTTTGACATATCATCTTCTGCATAGGCAAGCGTTTGAAAAACGCTTAAAATAAGAATTAGCATAAGTAAAAATTTTTTCACGTTTCTTGTAGTGTTTATATGGTTTATATTTTTCATGGTTTTCCTCTTTTTTAGTGCAAAAGTAGCAGAAATGCGTTAAATTATCAAAAGTTTATTATCTCATTTACAAGGCTTAATAATTTGTAAACAATAGGCATCGACATCGTAACGATTAAAACTTTCCCTCCAAACTCAATTTTACTTGCTATTGCCTTTTCACCGGTGTCGGCACATAATTCCGCTCCAAATTGCGTTATATAAGCCACGCCGATTATTTTAATTACGATAACCATGTATTGTAAATCAATTCCAATCTGTGTGGCGATATCTTGAAACATATTGATTACCGAGGTTAAATATGGGGCGATAATGATAAAAATTGTTGCCATGGCAATTATAGGGATGGTTATGGAAAGTTCAGGGCGATAATTTTTAATCAAAAGCGATAAAATTGTAGCAATAATTCCTATTCCGATTATCTTAAAAATATCCATTTTGTTTCACCTAAAGTCCAAAAACAGATTTTATCGTGTCAAATAGAAAGCTTATCTGTTCAACAACCATTAAAAGAACTACTACAAGCCCTGCAATAGTTGTCATCATTGCTTGGTCATCCCTCCCTGAGCGTACAAGAAGAACATTTAATACTGCAACCAGTATCCCGATTGCCGCTACCTTAAAAATTAAATCCACACCGTCCATTTGTTCAACCCCTTAATTAACTTTCGTTAAAATATTAATATTACTACCAATAAGCCTGTAAGTATTCCCATACCCTTGTATAATTTTGTGTTGTGTTCTCGCTCTTCACGGGCCATGTCTTCCGCTACTTTTAATTTTAAGCACGTAACTTTTATATTGCTTATTTCACTGCTTTTATCGCCTGTTCCAAGATTTAATGCAAAATCGTTTAATATTTCAATTTCGTCTTTTGTGATGTAAATCATATTTTTATGATTATCTATTGCCATTTTCCAGGCTGAAAAAACGCTAAGACTGCGATTGTTTTTTAAGTTTTCTGAAGTCATGCTAAATATCTTTTTTATGGTTCCTGACCGATTTCCTGAAATTTTCGCAAGGGCATCAACTACCGTTAAATTTAGAAATGTAATCTCAAATTCAAGTTGTGCCAAGGCCTTTTGAAAACTTTCTAATTGCTTTACGTGTACATCAAAGCGTGACGCCATGTACATTCCGATATAGGCAGATGAAGCGACAATTATGGTGGCGGCGATTATTTTTATAATCATAATATTGGCACCATTTGACACGTGACTGTTTTGTCCTCTTTTCGGCTTAATATAAGAGCTTGCTTAAACACCTTTTGTGTAAATAATGGCTGTAAGATGTTGCGTTTCATGATATCTTTAAGGGTTTCGCCATGGCTGCTGGCTATTAGATTTACACCTGTGCCAACAACAGAAAGCACCGCCGCTACATCATCGCTGGTTGAAATTTCATCTGATATCATAACCATAGGGGACATTGAACGCAACATCATTACCATTGCCAATGGCTTAGGAACGCCAAACATGACATCGGTTTCCAGTCCTATATCATTTTGTGGTACCCCTTTATACATGGCGGCAAGCTCGCCCCTGTCGTCGGCAATAGCGGTGGCGAATTTGGCGTTTGAAATGTTTCGGGCAATATCTCGAAGCCATGTGGTTTTTCCAACGCCCGGAGGTGCAATAACTATGGTGTTTATTACATTTTTATCCACGATAATTTTATCCATAACCATGTCAGAAACTCCAAAAACTTGGTGGGCGATTCGAATATTAATCGAACTTATATGCCGAAAATTTTCCATTTTTTCATTGCTTGCCACGCCGTCACCAACAAACCCAACCCTGTGTCCGCCTTTTATTGTAATAAACCCCTGTTTTATTTCCTCTAAATATGCATAAACGGAATTTTCGCAGATTGCGTTAAATATTGCCTTGGTGTCTAAATATTTTACAATATAGCCAGAGGCAAAATCTGACGTTAAAAGCGATTCCTCGCTTACTGCATAACTCATACCACTTGCCTTGATAATAAGAGGTCTTCCAATCCGAATTCGAATTTCTTCAAGATTATCATGAGTTATGTCAAACACTTTTGAAAGCATCGTACGCATTTTATCGGGCATGTATTCAAGGATTTCATAAATTCTGTCAATCCCCATAACTATCTCCTTTCCGCTAAATAAATTACGCTATGTAAAATAAATATGAAACTTTGTCCTGCTTTAGAACATAGAAAAGAGATGACTTAATTTTTAAGTGATGTTTTTTACGAAAAATGTGTTAATATATGAATATAATGTATTGAAAATTTTGACCTTGTGTGTTATAATGTACTCATTTACAGATTAGATTAGAATTTACAGATTAGATTAGATAGGTGGCGATGCAAAAATGAATATTAAAACAACAAAAAATATAATTTTTGTAACACTTGCTACTGCAATATTTATTTTGCTTGGCGTTTTTTATGCACGTTATATTACTAACCTCTTAACAGGTGAATCGCAAATGCATTTATCAGAAGTGGCAATTCAAGGTGCCGCATCGGTTCAACGACAAGTTGCCCGAGATTTTGATATGCTTGAAATTTTGGCAGATGGAAATATTTCAGACCCAAGCGTAACAGTAGAGAAAAAGATGCAGAGAATTAAAAAACAAGCGGATAAATTTGGACTGTTTCGGATAGGACTTGTTGACCTTGAAGGGAACGCTATTACCAGTGATGACCATGAGTTTTCCGTTGCGGATCGAGACTTTTTTAAAGCGGCGGTAAAAGGTGAACGGTTTATTTCACAACCAATTATTGACAAAGTAGATGGCGTAACGCCCGGAATTGTTTATGCTGTTCCGGTATTTCACGATGGAGAGGTTGTAAATGTTCTGTTTTCAGGATACGAACTTAATAAGCTTACTGAACGCATTGACATTTCTTTTTATCACAAAAGCGGACTTGCTTTTATTGTGAATTCTAATAGTGATATCTTGTTGCATCCCAATGAAATCCGTCGTGGAAAGAACCTTGTAGATGTTGCAAAAATCAAAAATGATGCAGAAGAAGTGGAAATCTTTCAAAAAGATTTGAAAAAGGGGAAAGGCGGAGTTGCCCATTTCATTATGAATGAGGAAAATCGCTTTTTTGCCTATGCGCCAATTAAAGATGCAAATGATTGGTTTTTGGTTACATCTCTTCCGTCAACGGCGGTGTTTGAACGTTCTAAAAAGGTGATACTCCTTTCTATTCTTTTGCTAATGCTTGTTTTAATACTTTTTGCTATGATTTTGCTTTATATTGTCGTGACGAAAAAAAGAGCAAATGAGAAGATTATAAAGCTTGCGTATTCTGACTCTTTAACGAGCGAACCAAACGCCGAAAAGTTTAAGATGGATGCAAAAGAACTGTTTCAACAATTTGGCGCACAAAAATACACTTTGCTAAATTTCGATGTAAAACAGTTTAGATATATTAATAATGATTTAGGATATACCACAGGAAATGAACTGCTTATATATATAACTTATTGCCTTAAAAATGTTTTAGGAAAAGATGAAATATTCACACGTGTAGGGACTGACCAATTTTTACTATTGTTTTTAAGTTGTAAAACTAAAGCTGAAACACTAGAACTAATTGAGAAAATACGCAGTCAAATTTCAAAATGGCAACCTCGGTCAGGGGCTTATCGACCTGTACAATTAGCGTTTGGCGTTTATAAAATAGAAGACAAAAGTGAAGATATCATGAAGGCGATTGAAAAATCAAATATTGCACGCAAAGCCTCTAAAATTGACTATGAGTTGGACGTTGCGTTTTATGATTCTGAAATGCAAAGACTTATTGACCGTGATACAGAACTTGATAGAGCTATGCCGACGGCGTTGAAAAATGACGAGTTTAAATTGTTTATTCAACCCAAATATGACCTAGTAAATGAAAAAATCGTTGGCGGAGAAGCTCTTGTTCGTTGGATTAAAGATGACGGAACTATTATAAGTCCCGGTGATTTTATCCCATTGTTTGAACAAACCGGTGCGATTTACAGTATGGACATGTATATGTTAGATAAGCTTTGTAAATTTTTGCGTTAGCAACTTGATAGGGGCATTTCGTCGGTGCCGATTTCCATAAACCAATCACGGCGTTATATGTATAATCCAGATTATGTAAATGTTATTCGGTAATAGTTTCATGATAACGGTGTGTCTACAAATATGGTTGAACTTGAAATCACCGAATATCTTGTCTATACTGACTTAAACAAGTTGATTCAGATTCTAAACGTTTTACATAAAGATGGGTTTAAGCTTTCTATTGACGATTTTGGCTCGGGGTATTCGTCCCTTAATGTGCTTAAAGACCTTCCGGTAAATACCCTTAAACTAGATCGCTTTATGCTAAGTGAGATACTCAATTCAAAGCGTGAAAAAATCATTATTGCGAATATTATTCGTATGGCGAAAGAGTTAAATATGTCTGTTGTTGCAGAAGGCGTTGAAACTTACGAACAGGCAAAGTTCCTTCGTGATTGCGACTGTGAAATGGCACAAGGATTTTATTATTCTAAGCCGGTTACAGCTGAGCAGTTTGAAAAACTTTTGTGCGATCAAGCACAAAACGATGTAGCTAAAAGCTAAGCAACTTTTAAAAATTTTATAAAAAAGCCTCTTGCTGAATTATTTTAATAACCACACATAAATATATGCAAAAATGCAGAAAATAGCAATATTATTTATTGTGAAGGGGCGATATTATGGAAAGTGTAAGATGTGACTTAGCTGTTGAAGCACATGAAATGTATGTGGAGCATAGCGGAGATAAGAAAGAACTAGATGGCGTAAGTGTGGAAACAGAACAGGTTGGCGGATATATAAACATAACCCGTGTGAATATTACGAATGAAACAGGTTCAAAAAATCTTGGAAAAGAGATTGGAAATTATATAACAATTGAAATGCCCAGCCGTTTTTATGGGCAACAAAAAATATATGAAGAAATGTGCAAAACCTGTTCAAAAGAGTTAAAATCCTTAACGGACGATTATTTGAAAAACGAAAACGATTGTGTCCTTGTGGTCGGACTTGGAAATTGGAATATTACGGCGGATGCGCTGGGTCCAAAGGTTATAGAATCCCTTATGATTACACGGCATTTAAAGGAATATGTCCCTGAGGAGATTGATGAAGGCGTGCGACCTGTGTGTGCGATTACGCCCGGAGTGTTAGGAATAACCGGAATCGAAACCGGCGAGATTGTGCGGGGGCTAACTGAAAAAGTTAAGCCGACTTTGGTTATTGCCATCGACGCACTTTGTTCAAGAAAAATGGAAAGAATAAACACGACAATTCAGATTGCAGATACCGGGATTACTCCAGGAGAGGGCGTGGGAAACAAGCGAAAGGCTTTAAACTTTGAAACTCTCGGAGTTCCGGTTATCGCTATCGGCGTGCCAACGGTTGTAGATGCAGCAACGATTGCTACCGACACTATAAATCTGATTGTTGAAAATCTTAGAAGTGATAATAAGGATAACGAGCCACTGTGTCGAATGCTTTCCGCAATAGATGACCAGGACAAATATGGGCTGATAAAACAGACGATTTCACCGCATTTTGGAAACTTTATTGTTGCACCTAAAGATGTGGATACAATAATCGATGATATTTCGAGTATTATTGCAAATGGAATAAATATTTCAATCCATGATGGAATTACTCTTGAAGATGTCGATAAATACGTGTAATTCGCTAAAATATTCTGTAATTTGTTTAAAATATCTATAGACAAAACCTCAAAAAAATAGTAAACTCTATAGTATTAGTATTTTTATGAATATATAGATAATAACATGGAGGAATAACGATGCCGAATCGTCAAGAAAATATAAGAAATTTTTCAATTATCGCACATATTGACCATGGAAAGAGTACGCTTGCGGATAGACTACTTGAATTTACGGGTTCATTAACCAAGCGTGAAATGCAAGAACAAATACTTGACAATATGGATTTAGAGCGTGAACGTGGCATTACGATAAAGGCACGTGCTGTAAAACTCATCTATAAAGCAAAAGATGGAGAAGAATATATACTGAATTTAATAGATACACCGGGACATGTTGACTTTAACTATGAGGTTTCGAGAAGTTTGGCGGCGTGTGAAGGTGCTGTGTTGGTTGTTGATGCAGCACAGGGAATCGAGGCACAAACTTTAGCAAACACCTATCTCGCCCTTGATCACGATTTAGAGTTAGTTCCGGTTATAAACAAAATTGACTTACCAAGTGCCAGACCGGAAGAAATCAAGAAAGAGATTGAAGACGTTATTGGAATAGATGCACAGGAAGCACCGCTGATTTCAGCGAAAAATGGCATTAATATTGAAGCCGTTTTAGAGAAAATTGTTGAAATGGTTCCACCACCAAAAGGTGATGAAAATGCACCGCTAAAGGCTCTTATATTTGATTCCTATTATGATGCATATAAGGGCGTTATTGTGTATGTTCGAATTATTGACGGAACTTTAAAGGCGAACGATGCCATCAGAATGATGGCAAAAGGTACGAATTTTGAAGTTGTTGAAGTCGGATATTTGCACCCTAACGGAATGGCGGTTTCTGATAAAATTGAAGCGGGCGAAGTTGGCTTTATTGTGGCAGGAATTAAAAACGTGCGTGATGTTAGCGTTGGTGATACAATTACTACAATTGAAAACGGAACAGCCGAGGCAATGCCTGGATATAAAGATGTAAAATCTATGGTGTATTGTGGAATTTTCCCGGCGGATGGGTCACGATATGATGATTTGCGTGAAGCTTTAGAAAGACTTCAACTCAATGATGCGGCTCTTAATTTTGAAGCGGAAACATCAGTGGCGTTGGGCTTTGGGTTTCGATGTGGATTTTTGGGACTTTTACACATGGAGATTATTCAAGAGCGTTTAGAACGTGAGTACAATTTGGATTTGATTACGACAGCTCCATCTGTTGAATATAAAGTTATAAAAACGGATGGTGTTGAACTTGTTATAGATAACCCTACAAACCTACCTAATCTTTCGGAAGTTGATTATATGATGGAACCTATCGTCAAGGCGTCAATTTTAACGCCTAAAGAATATGTGGGAAGCATTATGGAACTATGTCAAGACAGGCGAGGCACATATTTAAATATGGAATATATGGACGAAACTCGAGTTTTGCTTAACTATGAGCTACCGCTTAATGAGATTATATACGACTTTTTTGATGCTTTAAAATCCAGAACACGTGGCTATGCATCGTTCGATTATGAATTTGATAGATTTGAACGGGCAGAACTTGTCAAGCTTGATATGTTATTAAATGGTGAAATTGTAGATGCTTTATCATTTATTGTGCATAAAGAGCGTTCGTATACTCGAGGAAGACGGATTGCGGAAAAACTTAAAGAGGCGATTCCACGACAGATGTTTGAAATTCCAATTCAGGCGGCGATTGGCGGAAAGATTATTGCCCGTGAAACTGTAAAAGCTATGCGTAAGGACGTCCTTGCAAAATGTTATGGCGGAGATATTAGCCGTAAGAAAAAGCTGCTTGAAAAACAAAAAGAAGGTAAAAAACGTATGCGTCAGGTTGGTAGCGTTGAAGTTCCACAAGAGGCGTTTATGTCAGTTTTAAAGCTTGATTAAGTCATATGGTAGATGAGTTGGGTTATAATATGGATACAGAAAATTTAGGAGTATATGTTCATATACCGTTTTGCAGGTCAAAGTGTAAATACTGCGACTTTAATTCGTATGCGGGGGTTTTTGGTAAACAAAACGACTATACAAGGAGTTTAGTAACCGAAATTGAACGCACTGGGTTTATGCGAAAAGTTGATACAATTTATATTGGCGGTGGAACACCGACAGCCATTGAAAACATGAACATAATAAAAATTCTAAAAGCTTTAGACGAGAAATATGTTGTCACACGTGGTGCAGAAATAACCATTGAATGCAACCCTGCTACAATTGACGAAGAGGGATTTAGAAGTCTTAGAAATCATGGAATAAATCGTGTAAGTATAGGACTTCAATCAACAGATGACGCTCTTTTAAAAAAACTAGGGCGGATACATAGCCTTGACGATTTTGAATGCTGTTATAATTCTGCACGAAATGCGGGGTTTGAAAATATCTCGTTTGATTTGATGTTTGGACTTCCTGACCAGACTTTTGAAATGTGGCGTGAAACTCTTGAAAAAGCCATTACGTTTGGGGCGGAACATATTTCGTGCTATTCTTTGAAAATAGAAGAAGGAACGCCATTTTATGATATGGATTTAAATTTACCGGATGACGATGAAAATCGGGATATGTACGATTTATGTGTAGACATGTTAGAAAAAGCAGGATACGAAAGATATGAGATTTCTAATTTTGCGAAAAAAGGTTATGAATCCAAACATAATTTAAAATATTGGAAATGTGATGATTTTGTTGGTTTTGGAGCAGGAGCTTTTTCCGGAAGATGTGGATATAGGTATTCAAACATTTCCGACTTAGATGAATATATGGATTCAATAAACGCCAGAGGGCACGCTACTGAATACGCTGAAAAGTTGTCAAAACTTGACCAGATGAGTGAATTTATGTTTTTGGGGCTTAGAAAAAGTGAAGGTGTGAGCTTCAGCGAGTTTGAAAAACGCTTCGGTGTGAATATTGATGAAATTTTTGGCGGCGTAATTTGTAAAAATCTTATGCGTGGAACTATGGAACGAAATGATGATAGAACATGGATTAAATCCGATATGTTATACATAAGTAATTCAATTATGGTGGATTTTGTGTGAATTTCAAGAACCCCCACACAAGAAATTTCTTGTGTGGGGGTTCTTTTCTTTATATGTATATTTAAACTTTACTCTTGAAGTTTTTTTAGATTATAAAACTTTCCGCGTTTTTCCATTAATTCGTCATAGCCACCGATTTCGCAAATCTTTCCGTTTTCAAAAACGGCAATTTTATCAGCGTTTCGTATCGTAGATAATCTATGTGCTACCATAAAAGTTGTACATTTTTGCATCATTTTTTCAGTTGCCGCCTGAACCTTTTTTTCTGAAACAGAATCAAGGGCAGAAGTGGCTTCATCAAATATAATGATTTTAGGCTTTCGTATTAATGCACGAGCGATTGAAATACGTTGCCTTTGCCCGCCTGAAAGGTTTGCTCCGTTTTCGTTTAATATTGAATAAATTCCGTTTGGCATGTTTTCAAGCATGTCATCTAGTCCGACTTCTTCAATTACTTGATTTACATCAGCGTCCGTAACGCTATCCATACCATAGCTGATGTTGTCACGGATTGTGCCTGTAAACAGAATTGTATTTTGCGGTACAACGGCAATTTGTGAACGGTATTCATGTAAGTTTAAATTCGCCATATTTATGCGGTCGATTAGAATTCGACCACTTTGGGGACGGGCAAAGCCAATAAGCAGGTTCAAAACTGTTGACTTTCCTGAACCGGAATCGCCAACGAAGGCAATGCTTTCGCCACTTTTGGCTTTAAAACTCAAGTTTTCTAAAACCCAACGGTCGCCGTCAGGGTATTTATAACATACATCGTCAAATTCAACCGAGCCGTCAACCTTTCCGATAGGAATTATATCACCGCTGTTTTCAATATCGGTTGCTGCTAGAATTTCACCGATGGAGTTTACGGATTCTATACCTTTACTGATGTTTGGATACATACTGATTAAGGCGGAAATCTGATTTACGATTTGAGCATAATATGTTTGGTATAGTATAACTTCACCGACGGTAATTAGCTTTTTATATGCTAAAAATCCAGTAAACGCTAAACAAATAAGTTGGAAGGTTTGAAAGGTTGCCCATGTTGTGGAACCGAACAAACTGTTTAACTTATCAAGGCTATAACCCTTATTAACTACTTGTTTAATCTTTGAAGTGATTTTATCCTCTTCCATATCTTGAAGCCCATGGGCACGAGTGATTGGAATCATATCCAGCATTTCGCCAACGGCGGCTTGGGTATTTTCCATTTCGTGGCGATATTCGCTGTTTCGGTTTGCCAAAGGTTTTTTGAATTTATACACTGCCAAAACAGCTACAGGAATAGCTACAATGAAAAACAAAAAGACGATAGGGCTTTTGTTAAGAGTTACAGTGATAGCCACAATTGTGGAAAGCGTGATTTCAATGATTGATAAAAATCCTTGATTTAAGAAAACGACAATGTTTTCCACGTCACGCATTATTTTGGATTGAAGCTTTCCAGATTGGGTGTGGTTGTGAAAGCCGATTGATAGTTGTTGAAGCTTTCGTACAAGCGTGGAACGCAGGTTTCCTTCAATTGAACGAGTAAGCCTATGAAAAACTCGTGCGAACCCATAGGTCGCTAAAATGTTTCCTAAAAAGAAAACAAAAAGGAAAAGTGCATTGTATAAAATTGTACTGGCTTTGTTTTCTTCGGGGGACGTGGCGATATTTATTATGTTTGATGTGACAATGGGAAGCATCCAAACCGGTAATATTTTGCAGATGATAATAAAAACCGATTTGATAAGGTCGGGGATTTTCCCTTTAAAAAAGCTTAGGATAATCTTAAATGGATGGTTTCTGTTCTGGGAGTAAGTGGTTAAATACTGTTCGACATCTTGTGAATTTTCCATTGGTTGTTCAACATGCTTTGTACTCATAGCAGTACCTCCGTAATGCAGTTATAATATGATTCTGGTTATTATATAGTAGATAAATTGTTTTTACAACCCTTTTTTGAATATTTAACACGATTGTAACATTAAAAATTTAATCACTAAAATTTGGCTAAGAAAAATATATTTTTAAAATTTCGCAAAAGCTATTGACAAATTTTAAAAAGCTAGTATAATGGGAATGTAAACGATTACAAAAAAGTTTCTTAATATAGTAAAACATATAAATTATTTTAATTAATCAATTTTGGAGGATTTGAATTATGAAAATTTCATTACAAATGTGGTCACTTAATGAGGCAAAAGAAACAAGTTTTCAAGATAAGATTTTAAAGGTTGGAGAACTCGGTTATGATGGGATTGAATATGCGGGTTATGGCGACATGTCCGCAAAGGATTTAAAAGAGCTTGTTAAGAAGGCAGGGCTTAAATCCTATAGTACACATGTATCGTATGATATTTTTAAAAATTCGTTCGATGAAGAGCTTGAATATCAAAAAGAGCTTGGATGTGAGTATATTATATGTCCATGGGCTGACTTTAAAGGTGGAATTAATGACGTTATGGAAATTTGTGATGTGCTAAATGCGGCGGCCGAAAAGGCAAAAGCGTATGGTATAAAAGTTGGATATCACAACCATAACCATGAGTTTGATAAGATTGACGGAAAATATATTTTAGACTTGATTGGTGAAAATACAACTGACGATGTAATACTTGAGGTTGATTGTTTTTGGGCAGCGTACGCTGATGTGAATCCTTATGAGTATATTAAAAAATGGGGAAAAAAGATAGAGCTTATACATATAAAGCAAATTGACGCTGAAAAGGTTAATGTAGATGTGGAAGATGGTATTTTAGATGTTAATAAAATAATTGAAGCGGCAAAATATGCAAAATACTTCATTTTGGAACAAGAACATTTCGATAAGCCTGTATGGGACTCAATCACACGAAATGCAGAATTTTTAAAGAAAATATAACCTAAAAATGAATAAAAATAAGAAGTTTATACAAAATGTATAGGCTTCTTATTTTTATTCTGGTAAAAAAGCATTTGATTTGTGCAAAACTTTCGATTTTAGAACACGAACTTCAGAAGTTTTGGTGAAATTTTTTGCAAATTTTTTGCTATATCTCTTGACAATAATCTGCAACCGTGGTATTCTATCAATAGGTCTTTAGCACTCTATACACGTGAGTGCTAACAACCAAAAATAACGAGTAGTTTTGGAGCGGGTTTTTATGGCTTTGGATGACAGAAAAAAGTTAATATTGCAAGCTATAGTTGAAGATTATATCGAAAACGCTGAACCTATCGGTTCTAGGAGCATTGCAAAAAAAACTGATTTAGGCTTGAGTGCAGCCACAATTCGAAATGAAATGGGCGACCTTGAAGAATTAGGACTATTGGTTCAGCCACACACATCGGCAGGTCGTGTGCCATCGGATTTGGGATTTAGGTTTTATGTTGATTCTTTAATGAAGCAATACAGCATGACATCTAATGAAATTAATCGTATGCAAGCGGCAATGACGCATAAAATCAGTGAACTTGAAAACATCGTTAAAGATGTTTCGGCGGCGTTTTCTACAATCACAAATTTGCCCACTTTCGGAATTATGCCATCTGTTGAACATGGTGCAATTAAAAGTATCAAGATTGTTGGCGTTGATAGACGCACAATAATGGTTATTGTATCTGACAGCTCAGGGTTAATTAAAAATAAGCTTTTACGTCTTCGAGAAGATGTCTCAGATGAGTTTTTAGAAAAGCTTAATCGAAGGCTTAATGAAAACCTTGTTGGTTTAACACGTTCGGCTATTAATATTGATAATATCATTGAAGTAAAAAATGCCGTCGGTGAAAATGTTGAAATATTATCATCGGTTTTGGAACTTGTCCATGAGGCTATTTCAGAGATTGACAATAGTGAAGTTTTTATGGAAGGTGCGACAAACATCTTACGGTTCCCCGAGTACAATAATATTGAAAAAATTAAAGAGATTTTCCAATTCTTTGATGACAAAAAGCATATCGGAACACTTGTAGAAGCTTTACCTAAAAATAATGATAAAGATATAAAAATTTATATCGGTGATGAGAACTTGTGTCCTGAGCTTAAAGATAATAGCATCATTCTTTCTA
>JAVXFE010000004.1:21722-23798 GCA_036658075.1 Oscillospiraceae bacterium | reverse complement strand
TTTATAACACGCAAAGATGCTTGTGAGCTTATAGATAAAGCTCTTGGCATCGATATACTTAAAAGAGAAACATATGGCGAAGAATCCTCAGAATATAGCGTAAAAGATGGATATAATTTGCTATATGAAACGTTTAAAATTATAGAGGAAAATGGAATTGTTACCGGTGCCGGTAAAAACACTCTCACGGGTCCAGCATCATATAAGGCAAATCAAATAGAAGTTGATGGTAAAGTTTTTAATACAGATATAGTAAACGCTAAAGACTACTTGGGCTATAGCGTAAAGTACTATTATAAAGATAAAAATGATGGGATAATAATTCGCATAGATAAACGAAACATAAACAAAGAATTAGCAGTCAAAGCCCAGGACGTAACTGATTTTAATTATACAAAAATCGAATATGAAAACATGGGAAAAAACAAAAAAGTGAGTGTTTCCACCAAAGCGGATTTTTTGATGAATGATAGAGTTGTTGCTTTTAAAGAGCCAATGATGGACTATTTTAAAAATGATGGTTATGTTAAACTTATTGACAACAATGGCGATAGTTCCTATGATGTAGTAATGCTAAATACATATACGAACATGGTTGTTGATACAAAAGATAGCAAAAATATGATAATCGTTGATAAATATAAAGAGAATCGTTCATCCCAGATAAATAAAAGTCACTCGTTTGAGATTAACGATTATGATGATATAAGCTATTGTTTTGAAAATGGCAATGTTGCTGATTTTGAAGATATTAATGAATGGGATATTCTCTCTCTCTTTGAAAGTCAAGATAAAAGATGTTTAAAAGTGGTTGTTGGACGTGATAAGGTTACAGGAAGTGTTAAAGAGATTATAAATAATGGTGAAACACAAAAAATAATTATTGATAATAAAGCGTACGAAATATCAAAAGATTATCAAACAAGAGGAGATATTGAAATTTATCCCGGTATGGAAGGGACCTTTTATTTAGACAGAAGCAAAAAAATAGCTGCGATTTATTCAAACGAAACAGATAGAATAGGTTATCTATTAAATGCATCAAAAGCCGGTGGATTAGATGATGATAAGTTTAGGATTGTTACATCAACGGGAGAAACCGTAGACTATGCAGGCAGCGATAAAATGACTTTGAATGCAGAAGAACAGCTCTCATCTCAAAAAATTATCGAAAGACTTACATTACCGGATGGAAAAATTAAATCACAAATGATATCATACAGACTGGCAGGCGGTAAAATAAAAAAGATTTATACTGCTGGAATTGGAAGTGATACAGAGAAAATTTTTACACAACAATATGCGGAAGGTTTGAAATATCATGGAGGTTCTAAAATTGTTGGTGGAAAAATTGCGATAAACGAAAATACTTTATTATTTAATATCCCAACCCAAGATGATTTGGCAAGAGGTGATAAAGCTACCGTTTCAAAAGCGGCGTCGGCTTTAGGGCATTTTCAGGTTTATCCAGATTTGATTTCAGTAAAAACCACAAAAAACCAAATAGAATCTGATGCATTGTGTTTGGTTGGTGCGGACAACACGGGATATATTCCAGAGTTTGACCCACTTATGATAGTTTCTGCTATTAACGAGGCTGTAAATGAAAAAGGTGAACAGATTAAGAATATAAAGCTTATTAAAAACGGAAAAGAAATAGAGTTTCTTACAGCTAAAGAAGATACTTTAAAAAATGTAAAACCTGCGTATGAAAGCTTTACGGGAACATATGAGATTGGGGTAGGCGATATTATTAGATGCAGCATAAATTCTAAAAATGAATTAACATATGCAGTTCTCTATTTTGATGCGAGTTCAAAATCCATGCTTGCACCAAATCCTAATGTGGATTATTTAGGTAGACCCAGACTTTATTATGCAAACATTTATGATAAGCAAGGTAAGTTTTTGAAAGTTACAACAAACGACCCAAGTGCTGTTGTGAGTGATGCTGAATGTGAAATACAGGGAATTAAACGAATTTATATTGTCGATCCCAAAAACACAAAAAAACCAATAGATGAAGGTAGTTATGTAGACCTAAAAAGTTATCTGGGAGATGGTTCCAATTACACA
>JAVXFE010000004.1:0-21712 GCA_036658075.1 Oscillospiraceae bacterium | reverse complement strand
TATGGAAACGCCTCAAGATATAGTTATTTATAAATAAGTGGAGGAATTATGAAAATTAAAATTTATAATAAAATTTTGTTGATTTTAGCTGTAGCTGTGCTTTTTATGTGTAATATTACATATGCCGAAGAAAGTAAAATTATAGACATTTCAAATATAAATATTGAGGGCGAACCCTCTCAGTGGGGCAGTACAAATTTTGGCGTATGGAGTTTTAATATAGCAAAGCCATTTTATTTAGATTCAACTGACCCAAGTACTTTTAAATATTTTGATATATCGAGCTATGGTGCTTGTTTTTTGAATACAGCGGATGCGGAATTTGGCAATAATATTGTAATTGCTACTGCTAAATATACGATAAAGGATAGAAACTGGATTTCATCCCTTCAAATAATCCCATCAAAAATGGACGGAATGGTACAATTTTCGCCGGGACTACCGGTAAGAGTTGAGTGTGATGGGAGTAGTATATCTCCGTGTTTTACTGCACCAGAATCGGGAAAATATCGAATTGAAACCAATATTATAAACAGAGGTACTCGTCTTGGAAATATGGGAAGAATAGCAATAATACCAACGGGAACAACTATGGAAACCCCCGATAATTGTACCGAGTTTAATATCGTAAATCCAAGTAGTGGTGAGCATGTGCCGTATGATAGTGGAGTTATAAATTTAACACAGGGTGATAAAGTTTTTTTAAAAGTTCATTCTCTAAACGGAGAGCATGATGGCGTTGATATATGGGGAAGTCATAAAATTACGAAGCTAAACCCAGACGAAACTGTAAATACTGTGTATGACCTTTCAGATATGGCATTTACAAAAGCGGAGGGATTTAAATTTTATACAGCGGATAAAGACAGTAATAATTTTAGTGCAATATTTTCAGCTAAACCTGAGTGGATTAAAGGTGGTACAGAGTTTACTAAAGGCGTTGCGGCACCAGCTTCCTCGTGGAAGGATGGCACGGTCACTATGCAGGCAAAACCTTATATCGGCTGGAATAATGACGATAAATATATAACTGTAAAACCAACTGAAAAAGATTTAATATTTTCGTACAAACCAATTTTAAATGGTGATTTTAAACTAGATATTTCTGCATTTAATACAAAACAAAACGGAATTACTAATAGCGGTGTGCTATCAATTTCAAAGATAAATACAAACACAGGAGAAGCAACACCGTTAAACGAATTGTCAATTACAGGTGTGGAGAAATTAGAAAATACTGTATTTGAGTTAAAGGCAGGTGAGACTTTATTAATAAGGGTTAATAAAACTGATGTAAGCGGTGACGATGAATTTAAAATGTCTGTGCAACTTGAAAAAATAGATAAAAATTTAAATGTAATTTCCACCGTTAATGATAATCCTTTTACGGGAACAGAAAATATAAATGTTGGAGATACCGTTAAACTAAACGCAATAATGGGAAATTATTCTCAAAAAGAAATAACTGTGCAACTATTTGCGTGTTTTTATAACAAAGATGGGAAAATGACTAAACTAAAAGCTATGCCAAATAAAAAGATAGCCTCAATGGAAAAAATCAATGAAATCATAGCCGTTAATATAGAAGATGACATCAAAGGCGGGAGAATAGAAGTATACGCATGGGAAGATTTTAACATAGGCAGAGCAATTAATAACATGATAATCATAAAATAAATAATTTAATGGAGGGTTTTGTTATGACCGGTAAAATGTGTAGAAAAATTGCTTTTGTTGTACTTACATTTGTAATGTTTAATTTAATTGTTGTAAATGCGGCTGGAAAAGATTTAGGTAACTGGAGCTTTTATTCTATTCCTGATTTCACATGGGATAGTGTTAAGAATGCTCCGGCAAGCGACCCTAAGAGTATTTTTTCAGATTTGACATCACCACATAGTGTGAATGCTGATTCGACATTTGTAGGTGACGGTGTTTGTTTTGGAACATATAAACCGGGAGACCGTAATTGGTATGCTAGTATTGCTACTTTCCCCAGTAACGCAACAAACCGTGCAAGATTTTTAACATACAAACGCAATAACGTACAAAGCTGTGTAGCTACGTGCTTTACAATTCCGACAACGGGGAAATATAGGGTTGAAGCTGATATGCTAAACATAGGAACAGCCGAGGGTTTAGGATCCGATAATTATGCAAGAGTTACAATATTGAATAATGGCGAAACTATGGAAAATGCTCAAAATACTCATACTTTTTACATAAGAAACAAAAATGTTGCAGGAGACGTTGGAAGTTATAATAGTGATATTGTTACACTTACACAAGGTACTAAAATATATTTAAGAGCAACTTCAGGAACCGATACTTGGGGTGACGATTTTTATGGAATTTTTAAAATAACAAAATATGATGAAAAACAAAATCCAATATGCGTATATGATTTAAATCAAGTTGGAGTAGAAAACGAGAAACCTTTATGTGGTGAAGGAAATTCGTTTTCCAGCACAAAAGTTATTGGAAATTCAGCACAACTTGGAACTTGTGAGCCGGTTATAAACGAATGGAGCTTTTCATATGCTCCACCATTTTATAGTGATGCAAATGTAGATAAACCTTTATCTTATACATATAATGATGTTAGTACATTCGGAAAAGCAAAAGGAATACAAAAACGCCCAGCTGTAAACTATTCTGGATGTGATTTTAAAAGGGAAGGAATTGTTATGGCAACAAGTAATACGCCAGGCGATAGAAGTTGGGGTTCAGCACTGGAAACATACCCAAACACCTCCGATTATGTAAGATTTATCCCAGGATATAATAAGGTGGATGGTGTAACTTCTGCAATTGTAACTTGTTTCACTGTGCCGAAAAATGGTAATTATAAAGTCAATACGAACATTGTGAATTATGGGTGGCTTGTAAATGAAGCACGTGGTTATGGTTCTAATAATATGGCAAGAGTTAGTATAATCCCAAATGGAGAAAAAATGGAGACTGATTTAAATAGTCATGATTTTAAAATTAAAAACGTGGGTTCGGTTGAGGATATTGGATATTATAACAGCGAGATTATGGCTTTAAATCAAGGAGATAAAATTTTTCTAAGAGTGTATTGCGGTGAAAGTTGGGATAAGGATGATTTCTTTGGCAAGCATGTTATTACTGAAACTGATGCTGGTGGAAATGCAATAAAAGTTTATGATTTATCAAAGGCATCATACACAACAACGGGAGATTGGAAGATGTTTAGTTCTCCTCAGAATGATGTTAATCCGGAAAATTATACAGGGATAATAGCCTTTGATTCAGCGTGGTTTAATACAAATAGCATCTTTTCTAAAACAGGAATTGCGGCATCGGTAGAGCGTACATCGGAACAAACTTCTCTTGATATAAGAAATTCTGTAATGTGGAGTGATAGCGATGAGAGAGCGACCGTAAATCTTTTAGATAAAGACATGGTTATTTCGTGTGATATTACAAAAAACGGTATATACATAATTGATTCTCTTGCTCAAGTAGACACCGGGGCAGAGGTAAATATTAATATAGGAAAACTTGCAGTTTCGAGTTCTACAAAAGAGATAATACCTATAACCTCATATACAGCAACGACGTTAATAAAAGGTGAAAAAAAATACGTTGCAAAACTGGAAAAAGGAGATAAAATATTTTTTAGAGTGAACAAAGCGGACATAACAACACAAACAAAAGTAGCTATGAGTGCAAAAGTAATTGAATCGCTTGATGCCAACACGAAATATGATAAAGATGGCATTGAAATTACAGATTTCAAAACTATAAAAAACGGTGATGTTATAAATATTTCTAGATATGCTTATCAAAACAGCGGGCTGGATATGAATGCCGATTTTGCTATTGCATTATATGAAGGAGAAGAACTTAAAGATATTAAATTTATTAATGATACGGTTTTAAAACCGGGAGTTGTACAGCATATTAATGCTCAATATACTATTCCGCAAAACGTAGATTTAAAAACAGCAGTGATAAAGACCTTTGTTTGGAATGAGCTAGTGCCTTTAACAGATGTAAATCAATTTCCAAATATATAACATTGTGGGAGGACCTTATGAAAAAGGGTGCGGAAAAGATAATAATTTATATTATGATGCTTTTAGTTGTTGTGAACTGTATATCATTTAGAACTTTTGAAACCTTTGCGGCTCCAAATTACGGATGCTGGAGTTTTTACATTGCGCCTGATTTTTACACAAGCGGAACGACAAGCTATGCGGATATATATAATTTTACGTTGGCGAATGATTTTTCGCAAAAAAGCACAAGTGGTGGAATTATGGTTAGTACAAGTAAATCCTACACGACAGATAGACACTGGAGTTCATATATTGAAACGTTTCCTAATGATAAAATGAAAGAGATACATTTTGCAACAGGTTTGTATCAAAATATAGCTCAGGCTACGACTGTGTGCTTTTCCGTACCTACTTCGGGATATTATAATATTTTTTGTAATCTGATTAATAAAGGATTAGAAGGTTCTTTTGGAAATGGAAATAAAGCAAGGGTTAGTGTTATTCCAAAAAATGAGCAAATGGAGACCAAAGATAATTGTGTTGATTTTGATGTAGCTAACCTAGGGGAAAGCGGTAAAAATATAGGGAAATATGATAGTGAAGTTAAATATTTAAATCAAGGCGATAAAATATTTTTACGAGTTTTTTCAGGGACGGCATTTGCGGGAGATGACATTTATGGCAGTTATAAAATAACACATCTTGATTATACCGATACTAAATCTGCGGTATATGATTTAAATAAAATAGGGATTACAAATGTTGAGTATATTGAACATAGCTCCGATTATTTAACAGATGAAATCGTAACTGCAACTAATGACATTGAAAGTCAAAATAGCAACATAGTAGAAAATTGGAGTTTTTACAAAACGGATAATTTTTATTTGAACACTCAAAACACACTACAATATGGATATAGAGACACTAGAAATTTTGCACCTTTATGCAAAAAGTATTATACAGAAAGTCAAAAAGGAATAGTCTTTTCAACCTCGGACCAGACGGATATAAGTGATAGAAATTGGGTGTCATATCTTCAGGTTCAACCAAATTCTGTTAATGGGAAGACGAGATTTGCTTTGACCGGAACAAACTATATTACAAACGAAGGCGTTACGGTTTGCTTTACCATACCCAAAAGTGGGATTTATGATATTAATTGTGATGTTGAGAATATAGGCAAAAGCGATAATGTCGGTCAAGGAACAGGAAATTATTCAAGAGTAAGTATCATCAAAAAAGATGAATGTATGGAAACAGCTGAAAACTCATATGATTTTGAAATTAGAAATACAGATAATAGCCGAGGTACAGGATTCTATAACAGCGGAGTAGTTCAGCTAGAAAAAAATGATAAAGTGTATTTAAGCACTTATTGCGGTGTGGATAATTATGGCGATGACTTTTATGGTAAATTTACTGTTGATGAAGTAGATATAAAAGGCAATATTATTCAAAAGTATGATTTGAACAATATAGGTATAAGCAAAGCTGGAAATTGGAAATTTTATCGTGCAAACCAAGCAGAAAAGGATAGTGATAATTATACCAGAATGTTTGCTGCCAATCCAAAATGGATTGGCAGAGAATTAAATTACTTAGGATACGTTGCCCCTGTATTAGGTGACAATAAAAGGTGTTTCGAAGATATGGCAGGAACGCCATCTGTTAAATGGAATAATAACAGTGAGTTCGTTACTGTTCAAACAGGCGAACAGGACATTTTTATTGGATGGGTAGCACCTAAAACAGGTACATTTCATATTATTGTTGACGCTAAAGGTAATGCGATAATTGATGGTGTTACAACAACTGAGCAACCACAAAGGATTGTAAATCGTGTGGTAAATTTGCAAGAAAGTGAAAAAATATTAATACGAATCTCAAAAAATGTGCAAATAGCAACAACTGATATTAAGATTGCAGTTTCTGATAAAACTTGCCGTGAATCAGAAGACATAAAGGAATTTATTAATGTAATGGATTATGGTGCGAGTGGTGATGGCGTTACAGATGATACCACAGCATTAAAAAATGCAATTTTAGATGCAAAAAAGTATAATAAAGATATCTACATTCCTACTGGTACATTTTTACATACCGAGTGCATTGTAGCAGATGGGATAGTAATGTTTGGCGATGGAGCGGCTTATAGTTGTTTAAAATCTACTGCGTATGAAAGTGGCGAATCTGTTATTTTGACCGGTGCAAACCCGGCTATTTATGATATTCGTTTGGTGGGTCCTGATGGGAATCGTACTGATAGTACCTTCGCAAATGGAATATATGTAAATCGTGCAGAAAACTTTACTGTTGCTAATTGTAAAACTGAACTTTTTAGTTCTTGTGGAATTATGGTTGAAAAAAGCTCAAACGGAAAGATATTAAATAATTTTGTAGAAAAGCCACGTGCAGATGGAATTCATGTAGTAAAAGGTGCAATTAATGTGGAAGTGGCTTATAACACTGTTTATTTTTCCGGTGATGATGGTATAAGTTTTACTTCATATGCAAAGGATGGAGAAAATTTAACGGATCAGGTGCATTATATAAAGTGTCATGACAATACAATTTACAGCAATCCGGGTTCCAGAGGTATTACGGTGAACGGCGGACATTCTATGAAAATATTTAATAATTTTACTAATAGCGGTCAATGTGCAGTGACTATAGGGGCAAATAAATCTTGGAACAGCACACAAAATCAAGATATAGAGTTGTATAACAACACGTTTAAGAATTCTTTTGCAAATAATGATAATAGCGGAGGGGCAATTGTCTTATTAAATGACAATAAAGGAATTAGTAATAATATAAATATCTTTTCAAATGATGTTTATAATCCTTTGAGGTATGGCGTTTTAGTAAGTGGAACAGATGCTATAAATGCTAAGAGTTTTTGGAATCGCTGTTATTTTGATTTCGATGGTGGGGTAACTCTTAAAAACCAATCTACGGGTCTGGTTAATGTGAAGGAATATGAAAACGAAGTGTATGGGGTGTCAGAATATGTCTTCCCTAAAAACATTGAAAAAAAAGATATAGGAAATATTTTTAAGTATTCACCCAGCGGAAATATAAGAAACGATGTTAGGTTAAAAAACCCACTGGAAAGTAAAGATGCGTCACCTTGGAGTTTTTATGCTACGGCTGGATATTATCCACTTATGGATAATCCGAAAGGCAGTGGATTAGATTATGGTGATGTTAGCGATAATGCCTATTATATGCCTTGTACTCCACAAATTTATTACAATTCCGGAGTTCAAAGTAGAAAAATAAGAGTAATTGTTTCGCCATCAGAAAGATACGGCGACCAAGATGCGTTTTTGCTTTTTGATGAGTCACTTCAGTCTAAAAATCAAGTAAACTTCGGTGTAAATGCTGCAGAAAAAACAAGGAAAAAAAGAGGTCAGATGGTTGTATGCTTCAAGGCTCCTGAAAGAGGAAGTTATAATATAAATGCAAATTTTATAAATAAAGGCAGCGTTGTAGAGGGTGTACTTAAATACGGTGATGGAGGAAAAGTAAGAGTATCAATTTTGAAAAACGGAGAAAAGTTTGAAAGTACACAGAATTCAGAGGAGTTTTCTATTTTAGATGGGAAAGAAAAGATATATAATAAAAAAGATATCATTCTTGAAAAAGATGATAGAGTTTATTTTAAATTGGGGACAAATACAAGTAATGTTAACGATGACTTTTATGGCAATATTAAGATTGAGAACGTTGAAAATTCAGTTATAAAAGAAACCTATGATTTAAGCAAATTTATTAATGTTATAAATCCAAAGACGAGCAGTGAAATTTTTGCATTATACGATGATGTAAATAAGAAACTTAATATTAAAGTGGGAAATGCCGGTTTACCTGTAAAGAAATTTTGTGTTTTTACGGCACTTTATAACGAAACGGCTTTGATGAATACACAAAAAACGGATATCATAAAACTAAATGAAAATTGCGAATATATAAATAGTGTAAATATGGAATTGCCCATGCTTAAAGATAATATTGAAATCAAGGTATTTGCGTGGGAGAATTTAGATAACATAACGCCTGTTTATAAAGAGTTTTCAATGAAGTTTAATAATAAAAGGTAGGTGGAAATTTTGAAAAAGACAAGAAGAGTAATCTCGCTTTGTGTGATTTTATGTATAATAATGTCATGTTTTACTTTCATGGTATATGCAAGTGATGATAGAGCATATTTAAATATAGTGGATTTCGGTGCCATGGGTGATGGTATTACAGATGACCAAGGTGCTTTTGATAAAGCAACAGAAGAAGCAAAAAAAAGTGGGCTTCCGGTATATGTTCCACCCGGTACATATCTTCATTCAGGTATAATAAAACTTGATGAAGTTGTTATGTTCGGAGAAAAGTATGAACTTTCTATTATTAAGGCAACTACTTATAAAAATGAGTGTATATTTTTGACAGGTGAAAAAGCGGGGTTATACAATATTTATATAATTGGAACGGGTGGTGCGAGAAATGCATGGGAAACCGGTTCCAGTGTATATATGGATGGTTGCAACGATTTTGTCGTAGCAAACTGCCGAACTGTGGGGGCAACCTCATCGTCAATTACAAATATTAGGAGTACGAACGCAAAGATACTTAATAATTATGTAAGTTATAGCGCCGCAGATGGAAATATGAATTGGTGTAATTCTAAAAACATGGAGATTGCCAATAATTTGATTTGGAATGCGGGAGATGATGGAATTGCATTTACGTCTTTTACTAATAACGGTTCTGCATATTCTGACCAAACTCAAGGCGTGAAATGCTATAATAATGCAGTTTTCTGTAATGGTGGTGCCAGAGGGATTACCATTAATGGTGGACATAATATGAAAATATATGACAATTATGTTGAAGGTGGCGTTTCTTCAATTTGTATTGGTGCTGACCAAAGTTGGTCAAGTACTCAAAACAAAGATATAGATGTATTTGGAAACACGCTTAAAAATTGCGGAAGTTCTGCACCGAACAATGGTGGGGCTATTACTATTAGAAACGATAAAGGGTTTGATGGCAACACCGATAGTAGTCGGGGTATTAATATATATGATAATAATATTTATAATCCTAAATATGCCGCAATGGTTACGTATGCTGACTACCCTGTATATGGAAGAGTGGAAAGAAATAAAATATACAAAGAAAGCAACATACCTCTTTATAAAAGAAACAGTGAATCAGAGAATACAAAATTTGAATTTAATGAAAATATGACATATAATATTCAAGATTATGCAGGAGATAAGAATATGCCACAAGGACCTGATTATAGTCTGAAATGGGACATACCGGAAACAGATTCAAATATTGCAAAAGGACAAAATATAAATGTTGAAGATGGCGAAGGGTTTAAATATTTTGAAATGGATTTTGAAAAAGATATTGAGTTTAATAGCAGCGTAATCTATGATAAAAAAAGAAGTGTTAATTCATATAAAATTCAATATAATAAAGATGGCGAATGGGTTGATTGTGCCGAAGGAAACGAAAATGTTAAGGTTAAAAAAAATTATTTAAAAGAATGTATAACCACTGACAAAATTAAAGTTATTATGTATGGCGAAAATATTAAAGTTGATGATTTCGGAATATACAAGACTAGAACTTTAATTGATAAAGTAGGAAAAGATTATGATATAAAGCTTAAAAAATCGAGCGTTTCATTGGGAGATAATCTTGAAATTTCGGTTGTTTCAAATAAGGAAAATCGTCAAAATAATGCTGAAATTTCAGCCTATTTATATAGAGAACGGGACGATAATATAGCATGGACTATGCCAGAGAAGGTCATTCTTAAACCACAGGACAAAGAGGCTTTCTATCATATAAAGGTCCCAAAAGATGCAATCCAAAATAACTATAAGTTAGAGGTTTTTATAAAAGAAGGTGACAATCTAACCGCAAAAGAGAAGATTCAATTTAATGTAGTAAAAATGCTAAAGACGGAGATTGTTTCAAATTTAGTTTCAAAAGATGAAGACTTGTGGGAAGTTGGTGCTATTGTAACGAATTATTCTTCTGAAAAAATTCCAAAAAGCAAAATATCTGTTAAAGATGGTGGAAAAATTTTAAATACAGGAGAAACACGGTCTTTATCAGATGTCGAACCTGGGAAAAGTGCATATTTCCCCTTTAAAATAAAAGAAAAGACAATGCAAGATTTAGAAACAGTGGTATTTGATGTAGCTATTAATGGAAAAAGTTTTGATGTTATAACTAAAAATATTAGCTTTTCGGGAATAATGAAAACAAATAAAGCACCTATAATCGATGGGAATATAACAGATGATGAATGGAGCAATAGTGTAAAGTTTACACTGGATAAACTATCGCAAGTAAAGATGATTCCAAGTTGGGGTGGGAAAGAAGACTTGAGCGGGATTGGATATACCCTTTGGGATAAAGAAAATTTGTATATTGCGGTAGCGGTGACGGATAATGTTCATAATCAAACAAAAACGGGAGCAGATGTTTGGGGTGGTGATAGTATTCAGCTTGCATTTGACTCAGCGAGATATAATGCAGGAATATATAAAGAACCAGGTAGCGAAGGATATACTGAAATCGGAGTTGCCTTGTCGGGAAAAGAAACCACCGGTGCACAATATACAAAACCTGATAATAGTAAGGATGGGGTTTTCCTTAGTGGAAAACAAAAAGTAACACGGAGTGGTAATAACACTTTTTATGAGATTTCAATGCCATGGAATGAACTTTTGCCCGATGGAAGAATTCCTAAAAGTGGTGATGTATTTGGATTTTCACTTTTAATAAATGAAAGCGATGGGGGTCCAAGAGTTGGATGGATTGAATATTATGACGGTATAGGGGAAACAAAAAATCCGAAATTGTATGGTGAAGTTCGATTATATGGTGAGAATACGGCTGTTAATGAAACTGAAAACGGAAATATAAAAGGATATCTTGATGGTGAGTTATTGGATTTCTCCGAAAATCCGATGGTGATTCAAGAAGGGATATTATATTTGCCATTAAAGCGAATTGCGGGAGTTTTGGGATATAATATAGAAAGCAAACAAAAAGAAGAAATTTTTATAGAAAATGAACAAAATAAAATTATACTTAATATAACTAAAAATACCTGTAAAATTAATGACGAAGATGTGAGTTTGACAACAGCACCTAAGTTAATAGAAAATGAACCGTATGTTGCTTTAAGTAGCGTTCGTGAAGTGTTTAAAAAGTTTGTGTATTGGGATGCTAAAAAACAGGCGTTTTATATAAATTAATATAGTTTTGGGGAGAAGAAAATGATAAAATTAAGGCTTAATGAACAACATAAAAAAAGTGGCGAAATAGATGAATTACTTGAAAATATAAGTGCAGTTCCAGGAGCTTGTGATGAAATATGGCTTGCAAGTGATTATGGATTCCCACCGATTAATATAATAGAAGAAAGTTCAAAAAGCATGGTAATTGCAGCGGAAAAAATGAGGCGAAAAGGGCTTACCGTTTCTTTGCAGATAAGCAATACAATTGGGCATGGTGAATACGCTAAGTATAGAAATTGTGAAGGGCTGGTATATAAAAATTCTCCGGTTGTAAATCTTGTTGATTCAAGCGGAGTAAAATGTGATTATGCTTTTTGCTATAACGATAAATATTTTTTGGATTATATATACAAATATGTAAATGAATTTTCGAGATGCAAGCCTTATTGTGTGTGGGTTGACGATGATTTAAGACCAACAAATCATTATCCTGTAAAAATTGGATGCTTTTGTGACTCGTGTATCGAAAAATTTAATGTTTTATATAATGAAAAATTTACTCGTGAAAGTTTGGTTTATGAAATAAATTTTGGAGATACAATATGGCGAAAAAGATATTCAAATTTTGTGAAAACCGGGATTTCGAATCTTGCAGAAACAATTACTAAAGCAGTTATGAATATTTCGCCCGAGAGTTTTATGGGTTATCAATATTCTACGACTAACTTCACAGGAACGGGAGTAGAATATATATTAGATAAATTTTATGAAGGGAGCGGAAAACCGCCAAAAGTAAGACCGGGCGGAGGATTTTATGATGACCATAGACCTTATGAAATGGTAGATAAGGCCTTATACTTACAATATCAGAATGCTATAACCCCAAATTATGTGTCTGAAAAATGTGCAGAAATAGAAAATACGCCTGATGTTTCTTTTGGTAAAACTATATATTCTACATGTTTAGAATCTTCTTTATACTTGGCATGCGGAAATAATAGTTTAAGTTATGCGACTTTGATGAATGTTTATGAACCTATGGTATGGCACAAGCAAATGTTTGAAATGTTTGCACAGCACCGACCTTATTGGGAGCGAATAATATCGCACAATAACAATGCATCTAATGGCGGAATCTGCTTGTATACATCGAAAAATTCATACTTAAAACCCAGCACTGTAGAGTTTGATTGGATTAAACAACATTGGAACGAAGCAAACGAAATGCTTCGAGTAGGAATGCCACTGTGCTATGATGAAAAATTTGGATGTGGATATTTAATATCTGAAAACATAGTGGATTGTTTACAAGATGACGACATTGAATATTTACTCGGGAAAAATGTTGTTTTAGATTCAGGTGCTTTTCATAAAATTATAAATAGAGGATTCGGAGATTGCGTTAGTGCGACTACTAAGAAATTTGATTATAGTCAGTGTTGTGAGGTGTTTAGCAATCATGCGGTGAACCACGGATTTGAAGGTAAGCAATGGCGTGGATTAAATCTTACAGGTTCAACAGAAAGTTATTTGATTTGCGATAAAGATGGAACGACAGAAGAAGTTAGCCATTTTGTAAAAAATCTTGACAATAGTTTGCAAGGCTGTATCAATGCGATTGTGAAAACTTATAAAAGTTCTAAATGGGCAGTTATGGGTTATGGTTTGTGGAACGGTATTTTAAGCTTTGATAAAAGAAACCAAATATTAAATGTCATTGATTATATTAGTGAAAATAAAATGCCTGTATTATTAAAAAGTCGAAATCAGGTAGCTGTGTTCCCACAAGTTAACGATTTGGGACGTGTAGTGAGCGTATCGTTGTTAAATTGTTCCATAGAAGATACTTTTGATATGCCACTCCATATTAGAAATGCAAGAGGAACTATATTTACAAATTATAATGCTTTTGAAAATGAAACCAGACTAAAATGCACAGTCAATAGTAATGAAAGTATTGTAACAGTACCATCTATTAAAGCTTGGCATATAACAACGATATTTATTAGCGAAGAAGAGGAAAAATAATATGAATTTTATTTTGATTGGTATTGTTCTTGCAATGAAAGGTGTGCAGGGGTATTTTACTAAAAAATTAAGTGGCGAGTTAACGCAAAAGGTAACTTATGTAACTTACTTAGCGTTTAATATGCTATTATCAAGCTTGTTTGCCGGCGTTTTATTGCTAGTTGGAAAAGGAAATTTACATATTGACAGCATGATGCTTTGGTGTTCTATAATTTGCGGAATTTCAATTGCGGTTTGTATGGTTGCGAACCTAATGGCATTAAAAGAAGGAGCAATCGTATTGGTACAGGTTTTTGCAATGGCAGGCATTTTAGTACCATGTATTTCAGGAAGTTTCCTTTTTGGAGAAAAAGTGTCCATTTTGCAGTTTATCGGTATCGGAATTTTAATTATTTCAACATTACTTTTAATGCAATATAATAAATCTATTTATGGCAAATTAACGCCTAAAACGATTTTCTTATTATTGATTACATTGATTTCAAACGGGACTACAATGCTTGCACAAAAGATGTTTGCATTTTACGTTCCGTCTGGAAATGTTTCTATGTTTTCGTTTTTGCAATTTATTATTCCGACAATCGTTCTTGCATTGTTAATAAAACCCATTGCAAAACAAGAAGGACTAAAAGTAAAAATCCCTTCTAAAAATGTATTTATATTTGGAAGTATATTGGCAGTTGCAATTTTAACAGTGAGTCAGTTGTCTACAGTTGTATCTAAGGCATTACCCTCTGTTTTAGTTTTCCCGATCGTAAACGGTGGCGGGTTGATTTTAACGACAATCCTTGCTGCGACTTGTTTTAAGGAGAAGCTCAGCGTAAAAAGCTCGTTAGGGTTAATTTTGGCAATTATATCTTTGGTGATTATTAATTTTTAGTTTGGCTCAAACAATAGCAGTTTATAAAGACCTTAAACTCAAAAAGAAAATTGGGATATTGACAGGTATAATGAAATATGATATTATAAATTCAGTGATACTTGTAAATAATGGGGTGTTTATATGTATAAAGTTGTTTTGATTGAGGATGAACAGTGGACTCTTAGAGGTATTAAAAAAACATTTGAATGGGAGAAATACGAATTTGAAGTTGTCGGAGAAGCAATGGATGGAAACGAAGGGTATTCTCTTATTTTAAAACATAATCCCGATGTGGTTTTTACCGATATAAGAATGCCCGGCTTGCTAGGAACGGAACTAATAAAAAAAGCACGGAAAAATAACATCAATTCGAAATTTATAATTATAACAGCTTATGCGGATTTCACTTATGCACAAAACGCCATTAGCAATGGCGTTTTTGAATACCTTTTAAAGCCTATTAATAGCGAAATTGCAGCAGCGTTATTAGGTAGATTAAAGAAAAAGATTGACCAAGAAAAAGGAATAAAC
This sequence comes from Oscillospiraceae bacterium, assembly GCA_036658075.1. Lineage (GTDB taxonomy): Bacteria > Bacillota > Clostridia > Monoglobales > Monoglobaceae > JAVXFE01. Next base: position 7,001 of record JAVXFE010000004.1, on the reverse strand, counting down.
GATGATGCTGAAGTGGAAATAATAAAAAATGCAAATTTTAAGAAAATGATTGATTACATTAACGAAAATTATGAACAAAAGCTATATTTAAACGAATTAGCAAAACAGTTCGACTGCAATTCTAACTATTGTTGCGGACTTTTTAAAAAAATATTTAATTTGAGTTTTAGTGAATATGTTTTAAAAACAAGAATGAAAGAGGCGGCAAGGTTATTAACTAAAACGGATACAAGCATAACAGACATAGCACTTAAAATAGGATATGATGACTATTATTATTTTAACAGAATGTTTAAGAAGTTTTACAATATACCACCAAGACAGTATAGGATAAAAAACAGTTAAAAGAAAGCGAATGATTATATCATGAAAAAAATTCAAACTCTAAAGCTGAAATTTAGTCTTATAATCAGTATTATGCTTTTGGTGATATTTATTATGCAGATGTTCTTCTTCTTTTACATATCTAGATTAATGGAAGCTAAAAACAATACCGTTTTAAATAATATTTCCTCCCAAGTAAGTTATAATGTCAAAGGAAAATTGTCAACTCTTAAAAAAATGCAAGGTAGCCTTAACTCAAACAAATTTGCTAATAATTATTTAAATATGGCTGACGAAGAAGAACGAAAGAAATATTCAGTTAAAGTAATTAACTATGTTTCGGAGATACAAAATTTTAATACCGATATTATTTATATGATGCTATATGACCGGGAAACAAAAGGACATGTTTTCTCTAATAACTTATTTGATAGCGAAAAAGAAAAAATAGATGAATTGTTTTTGGAATATTATACGTCGCCATATTTTAATACAGATATATATTATGACATTTTTAATCTTAAAATGAATTCTTTTATGGAAACATACATGGTTTGCTTTGCACCTATTTACGAATATGATTATAATGAGATGAAAAATGTTAGAATTGGGACAAGCGTTGTTTGTAGCAAGATAAATGTTGAAAGTCTGGTTAATAATATGGAGAACTGGACCAATATTTCTCTGAAATTAGTTGATGGAGAAAATTCTATAGTTCTTTTAAAAAATTATAATAAATTCAGCGACAGAATTTTAAACAATGAAATCATGATAGATGATACGAAATGGAAAATTTCGGTTGATTATGATGCTAATGATATAAACTTTCTTTATATTATCATTAAATACATAATAATAGCAGAAACTTTTGCTTTCATAGTTTTAATGATTATTATTCATTGTGTTATAAAGAAAAATATTACAAAGCCAATAACAAAAATAACAAATTATTTAGATGGATATTTTTTGAATTATAATAAGCGAGAAAAATTAGAAATAAAGCAAAACACAGATATTGGAGTTATCGCACATCATATTAATGATATGATTCTTAAAAATAGAAAAATTGCAAAAGAAATGATAAATACACAACAAAGGTTATATGAAACAGAGCTTGTTAAGAATACTGCTGCACTTTATGCTTTGCAAAATCAGGTGAATCCACACTTCATATATAATTCACTGGAATGTGTACGGAGTATCGCTTGCGTTTATGATGTGAAAGAAATTGAAATCATGGTTAATGCAATTTCTAATATTATGCGATATACATTGGATGAGGAAAAGTTCTCTACCGTCCAGGGAGAAGTGGAGATTGTAACAGAATATTTCAAAATAATGAGTATTCGATTTGCTGATAAGTTTACATATACTATGGATATCGATAAAAATATTTACCTAAATAAAATGCCTAGAATGATTTTGCAACCCATAATAGAAAATGCTTTTAAGCACGGTCTTATCCAAAGTGAGAAATTGGGCGAAATAACTATTAAAGGCTATGATAGAGGCGATGAGTTAGAATTTATTATAAAAGACAATGGTTCGGGAATGTCAAAAGAAAAATTAGAAGAAATAATGAATAAAATAAAACAACAAAATGGCGTTTGGAGTGGTAAAAAGGATGGAATTGGGCTGGTTAATATAGATAATAGAATAAAAATGTACTTTAATGAGAAAAACGGTATTGTTATAGATAGTGTGGAAAATGAATATACTTGTGTTATAATTAAATTTGCCAAACTTTAAAAAATGCAACTCCGAGAGTGTCCCTAAACAAGCAATATATCGCTTGTTTAGGGACACTTTTTAAAATAAAAAACAGCTAAAGTGAGTTTTGTTATAAAAATGAGTTTAGTGTATTTTTTCACTGAAATTTTTAAGATATACTTACACCATAAGAAATATGCTTCTTAAATAAAAATTATGAGGTGAAGGAAATGAGAAAAAGTTTTAAAAGTTTTATTGCAGTTATTCTTTCAATGACAGTTGTATTAACAAGCGTGTTTGTCATTGCAACGGAAACAGAAGCTTTGAAAGTAGCACAGGAACCGACACTTACAATGATTGCGACAGAAGATTTTGAAGGAACCACGACTTTTACCGGAACGAACGCAACTACAGAAAAGGTCATGGATAATAGTTCAAACGTTTTAAAAATCACTCAAACCGGCTCATGGGGAAATACGAAAATATTCGCCCCTGAAAAGTTGTCAAACGAAAACGGAAAAGTTTATAAAATTTCTATGAAAGTTAAACTTATTTCAGATGCTAGTAATTTGCAAAACACTGATGTTATAGCGGATATGGTGATTAATTTTCAGCGTTGCTCGGGAGGCACTCTTTCTCCTGCTGAAACCGTTGCGAAAAGAATATCAACTGCAGACGGCTGGACAACTATAACGGCAGATTTTGCACTTCCGCCTAACGCATATTTTGATTATGTTAATCCAGAGGCATCAGGTATTTTCGTGTATGCAAATCCAACGAACTCGGTTGAAAAATTTATATACGAAGTAGACGATGCTAAAGTTGAAGTTTATGATTTTGTTGATAAAACTTTAGGATTAGAGTGTGGAAATGGAACAAACTATGATATAGAAAAAGGAAACACCGATAATTTTTCAACAACCGACGCTTCTTTAGAAGTTGTTCCTGCGGCTCAAAATGGTGGAAATGGAAACTACGCTCTTAAAGTTTCTCAAACAGCTTTAGATGGTAAAGTGCAGTGGTATGGTCATGCATCGTGGGGAGATATAATGGGAAATGGGAAATATGATGTTTCTATGAATATTAAGCTTCTTCCTAAAAACGGAACTCCAACAACAGGGAAATTTACACTTAGCTCATTTGTTTTCCCGGAACAAAGTTTTACATTAAGCAGTGACAAAGGAATGCAAAAAATAAGATTTCAAGTTAATTCAAACAACTATGGTTCACATATACTGATGGGATTTAAAGGAAATTCGGAAATGTTGGATTTTATTGTAGATGATATTTCTGTTTCCGGTTTAAAAACGCCAAAGCTTATATATAGTGACCCTGTGGACGGAAGCATTTCTAAAATAGATAATTTTATGAAATTAAAGGTTGATAATATTTTAAGACCACAGCTTATAACGCCGACACAAATTCAAGTAAACGGTTCAAGCGAAAACGTTAAATCAGTTAAACTACAAAATGATGGAAGTTACCTTATCGAGTTTAAACAACCTCTGGCGGGTGGAATGGACTACACGTTAGGATTTTTTGAAGCTACAGATATGTATGGAAGGAAAATAAGCCCAAGTATTTCTTTTAAAACAAAAGATGCGGTTTATAAACCAATGCTTGAAAGTACCTCCCCTAAAAATAATAGTATAAATGTTCCTATAAACACAAAAATGACTTTGAAATTTGATGAAAGATTAAACTTTTCTACTATTAATACGACAAATGTAATCGTAAATGGAAAGAGCGAAAATATTAAAGCTCTACATACCGATGCTAACAAGCCACAAGAATTTGGAATCGAATTCCAAAATCTTTTAAAAGGAGAAACGTATACTGTTTCTTTAACAGGTATAACCCACGAAACAGAAAATGTTCCAATTAATGACACAAAGATTACTTTTACAGTAGAGTCAAGTACAATTATTAGTGGTCAAATAAATGGCGATTTCGAAGGAACCGCCGTGACAACCAGCAATGTTAATGCTACAACTCAACTTATAGATACGGATCCAGCGGATAAAGAAAGATGCGGAGCAAAATATTTAAAAGTTTCTCAATCCGCAGCGTGGGGTAGTATCAGTTATTCAGGACTTAATGTTGAGGCAGGGTCTCTTTATAAAGTTTCTTGCGATATGAAACTTCTTCAAAAGAAAAACAGTGGAGGAAACGTTGATTTTACGGATATTGGAGGTGCCTCAAGCGATAAAAATGCTGCATATGCCGTCCTCAGTTTGGATTCAAATAAAAAGTATAAAACATTAAGAAGAGATGATGGATTTAAGACATTAACGACATATATTGCTCCAGGCGCCTTTGAAAATTTAACATTTGCAATGCTGGGTTATGAAAACTGGGGAGCAACAATGTGGTATGACTATTTGATAGATAATATCGTTGTTGAAAAAGTTGAACCTACTAAGTTATTGCCCACAACATATCCTAAAAATAATTCGGAGAATATTCCGCTTAATTCAACTATTTCTTTGAAATTCAGCGATGAATTAAAGGTTGACCTTGCAAAAGAAAATGTTGAAGTCCTTTGTAACGGAGTGCCAAGCAATGCGTTTACGATTACAAAACCGACAACTGCTATGCATATGTTTGACATTAAGCTAGATGATGGATTATTAGGTAATTCCAGCTATACTATAAAAATTAAAAACGTAAAAAATGTTTATGATTTAGCGGTGGCTAATCAGGAGATAAATTTTAAAACAAAACCAGCGTATACTATAGGGAAAATGGGATTTTATAAAAATTACGGGACCCCTTCATCTCAAGAAATAACAAAAATAGAGACTGGAGAAATCACTGCCGTTATAGATAATCTAGTTAACAATTGTGTTAGTAAGAAAAACCCTGTTCTTGTAATGTCTATTTATGAAGGTGAATCCATGATAAATACAGCAATTAAAACTGTTGAGGTTGATGTAAATGGCGAAACAAGCACACCTGTTACTGTTAAATTAAATGTTAAACAACTTTTACCGGATAAAAAATATAGTTTAAAAGTAATTTTACTTGAAGATTTACAAACCATAAGACCTATTGGAAATGGTATAGAAATTAATTAAGAAGGGAATTTTCTTATGAAATATATGAATTACAAAAAAGTTATTTCAGGTGTTATTGTATTTATCATGATGTGCGGAGTTTTCCCAAAGTTTGCAATAGCGGAAGAAAATGAATTTGAATACGAAGATAATCAAGAACAAAAATACGTTATTGATGAAAACTTTCCGTTTATGAAAAATGAAATTTTACAAGAAATTTGCAAAGAGAAGCCTTCCGGATGGGATATTAGAAGTGCAGGAAGCAAATTTGAATCATCACGAAATAGATATTTTAAGGTAATTGATAATAATGAATTCCTTCCTGTTGAAATGATTAGGAAATTTGAGCCTTTGACTCATGGACTTGTGACTTTTGACTTTGGATTTAAATTCGAAGCTGATATGAGCGAAAGTTCGTGGATCATAGGAAGCAAAGAAAATGATGCGGTTAAGATAATTAGAGATAAGGGAAAATTAAACTTTCAGTTGCCTGATGGTAGTTATGCGGATTTGGGCGATTGTGATGTTAATGAAACGTATGGTGTTCGTGCATCTGTTGATATTGACAATAAAAAATGTGATATATATGTAAATGGTAAATTAAAAGCGAAAGATTTACCATTTACAACACCTACAGATTATTTATCACAAGTTACTATTGACACAGGGAAAAAAGCAATGGGTAAAATTCAGCTTTTATATGTTAGGGTGCATAGGGGCTATATAGTAAATGAACAAATGCTTACCGGAATGAAAAATATTCCTGAGGATTGGAAAGTTGAAACAGACGGCGGTTATGCTAAAGGTGAACTCAAAGAATCGTCGCAAAAACCCGACATATACAGCATGAAGATAGATTCAAGGGGCGGAGATGTTAAGTTAACAAAAGATTTTGAGGTGCAAGATAATAAGCTTATATACAAGTATAAAATTTTAATACCAAAAGCGATAGATGGAGTTAAAATTTCTCTGGCAAGCGGTGCTGATAATGCTATTTCTGTAACGACAAATGGAAGTGAGTTTGTTTCAATAGATGGCGGGGGAAATGAGAAAAATATTTATAAATATGTTCCTAACGTTTGGTATCATTTTAAATGGGAAATAGATTTAAACACAAACCTTGCAACAATTAATATTAATGGAAGAAAGGCTATCGAAGATGTTCCTATAGCATCGAATGGCTCTATTGATAATATTATAGTTTTAGCTAAACAAAATAGTATAACAGAAATATTCCTTGACGATTTTCTGTTAACAAAAAAATATGACGAGCCATCAGATTATGTGCCTGAACCTAAAAAAGTCGAAAGTGAGAATACCTTAAACGGAATGCAAATGTGTTCGCTTTGGCGTGACGGTAATCATATAGGCTGGGATTGGATTAATAATACGCCCGAAAGAAAACCTTATATGGGATATTATGACGAAGGTAGCCCTGAAGTAGCGGATTGGGAAATTAAATGGATGTTAGAACACGGAATTAACTTCCAAATGTACTGTTGGTATAATATTGTTGCAGATAGCGACCAACCTTTAAAGGACCCCGCAATGGGATGGGCAATACATGATGGACTGTTTGATGCAAAATACCGTGACCAAATGGACTATATGATTTTATGGGAAAACGCACCCCATAAGGCAAAAAACACTTTAGAACATTTTAAAAATAATTTGGTTCCGTTTTGGATTGAGCATTATCTCAAAGATGAAAATTATCTTAAAGTAGACAATCGTCCTATATTTGGAATTTATGAATATGGTCAATTTTTAAATGACGTTGGAGGTAAAGAAAAAGCTAAAGAAGCCCTTGAATATTTCACAAATGAATGCAATAAGGCGGGGGTAGGAGAGCCGTTTTTCATAACTTCATCATCTGGGAATAATGATGAAGTTGCGGTAGGTTTTGATTAT
>JAVXFE010000003.1:0-24043 GCA_036658075.1 Oscillospiraceae bacterium | reverse complement strand
AAAATAACATGAATCGTGATATTTTACAAACTCTAATTTTGAATAATTCAAAAATTTCAATCATGGAAAATCGAAACTATGCAATCTATAAAAGTCTTATTTCCGTTGCACCGCTTAGCATAAAAACAAAGATGTCGGACGCTTTAGCGGGGATTTCGTTTGGTGAATGTGCGGTGTTTGTCGATGGATGCAACTGTATGTTTATGGCAGATGTGAAAGGTTGGCAAAGTAGAAGCGTAAGTCAACCAACGAGCGAGGCAAGCCTTACCGGACCACAAGAAGCCTTTGTGGAATCGATTATGACGAATTTAGCACTTGTGCGTAAAATTTTAAAAACGCCCGACCTTGTGGCAGAACGTACAGCAGTAGGAAATACAAGCAAAACCCCTATTGCGATTATGTATTTAAAGGGTGTGACAAATCGGAAAATCGTTAAAGAAGTTCGGCGGCGACTTTCAAATATTGATGTTGAATATGTCTTTTCTTCCGGCGATATCGAAATGCTTATTGAAAAAAACACGTTTTTTCCAATGACACACACCTTGAAAACCGAACGCCCCGACAAGGTCGCCGCCATGTTGGCAGATGGAAAAGTTGTGGTTATTGTGCAGGGGAGTCCGTTTGCTTTGGTTCTTCCCACAACTGCCGGGGACTTGATTGAGGCGACAGAGGATAATTACGTGCGTGTCCCCGAGGCAAACATGATGAGGATTATCCGAATTTTGGGAATGACTTTGTCGCTATTGTTGCCTGGATGCTTTGTGGCAATAATGCTCTACCACCAAGAAATTATACCAACGGATTTGCTACTTGCCATAGAGGCAACCCGTGAAAAAGTGCCGTTTCCGCTAGTTTTTGAACTCATAATAATGGAGTTCGCTTTTGAATTAATCAAGGAAGCCTCAATTCGTGTGCCAAGTCCAATCGGGTCATCGCTGGGAATAATTGGCGGACTTATATTAGGGCAGGCGGCAGTAGAGGCGAATATTGTAAGCCCAATTTTGATAATAATCGTTTCGATTGCAGGACTCGGCTCTTTTGCAACGCCGTCGGTTGCCTTGTCGAGGTCTATATCTCTTTTGAGATTTATATATATTATAGTCGGTGCATGTGGCGGACTTTTGGGTGTTGTGTGTGGGATAATAATAAACCTTGCGCTTATGGCGTCTTCTACGTCGTACGGGGTTCCATTTTTATCGCCACTTATTGCATCTAAAAATAGCGATTCGGTGGCAGGGTCACTTTTTGTAAAACCTATTTGGAAAAAGGAAAATCGACCAAGTGATTTACATCCCCAAGACCCTAAAAAGCAACCGCATATAAGTCGAAAATGGCAAAATTAGGAGGCAACTTGATGTCGAAAATAAAATTTGGACGCTTTGAACTTTCATGCATAGTTGTAAACGTTTTGATATATAGGATTTTTACGAGATTCCCAAAAATGTTTAGCGATATTGCGGGTTCTGGGAGTGCTTTGACGGCAGTCTATACTGGAATTGTTTTTTTGGCGTTGCTGGGAGTCATATTGATGTTATATAAATATAATCCAAATAAAAATTTTATTGAAATTATTAAGGAAAGGTTTGGAAATGTGACGGGAAATATTGTGCGGATTGTTGTTGGAGCGTACCTTATTTTTTCTGCCGTGTTTGCCGTTTCTGAACTTTCAACAACGCTGAAAGTTGTTGCTTTCCCGTTATCAAGTCAATTATTTACGGCGACGTTTTTGTTAATAACTGCCGTAATTGTTGCGTTTCGACGTGGGAGCATTTTTCGAATTCATGGGATTTTAATGCCGTTTGTGGTTTTGTCGCTTGTTTTGATAATTTCAGGTGGGATAAAGTATGCGGATGTGTTTAATATTACTCCGGTTTTTGGAAATGGGCATAAGGAAGTTTTTGGGGCTGGACTTAAAACGCTATTTTTATATTCAGACATAATCTTAATATTTTTAATAGCTCCAAATTGCGAAAAAGGTGTAGATTTTCGAAAAGTAACCATGGTTTCTGCCATGATTGGCACGGTTTTAAATATTTTGGCGGTTACAGTAATTGCCCTGTCTACCCCTGAGTTTGTAGCAAAAACCATAGATATTCCAATGTATCCATTAACAAAAGTGGGGTATCATGGCAAAATTTTTCAAAGATTTGACGTCTTTTATATGATTTCACTTTCCATATCAGGAATTTTATATTTGGCGTTAAATTTTTCGACGCTTTTTGAAATTCTTCCAAAACCTAAAATTTCACCTAGTATGAAAAAAGTTGGAACAGCTATGCTTGTGGCAATATTGTGCGTTGTTTTAACAGGGTGCCATGATGCGCAAGAAGTAGAAGAAACTGCGTACATTATTGCCATAGGCGTGGATACAGGAAACGAATTTCCGTATCGATACACCTTTCAGTTTGCAAACCCTTTAGCTACCGGCGAGAACATGGCAGAAATGAAAAAACCCGAAGAATCCGAAGAATCCGAAAATTCAGGAAATTCAGAAAAAGTAGAAAAAACGGAAAACAAATCCGTGAATAACATTACGGTAGAGGCAGAAAATTTTTATATTGCATGGAATGAACTTGGAAGTTTTATTGGAAAATCATCAAACATGTCTCATATAAAGCTAATTGTATTTTCGGAGGATATTGCTGCTTTGGGGGTCATGAATCACGCAAAATTGTTGATGAACGAAAGGGAGATTCGTCCAAACACAAATGTTTGCATATCGACCGGAAGTGCTAAGGAGATGCTTAAAAATATAAAACCAACTTTAGAAATAAGCACGACAAAATATTATGAACTATTGCTTGAAAACGACCGAGTGCCATATGCACCAATTGTGGAACTTAGAGAGCTTGTAAACAAAATCTCCGACCCGGAAATTGATGCGGTTTTACCGCTTATTAATAATTCGGAATTGTGTGGAATGGGAATTTTTAAGGATGAAAAAATGGTGAAAATTTTAGATGGAAACCAGGCACAAATTTATAAACTTATTGAAGGAAAAGTTTTGAATCAATACATGAAAATAGGCGACACAACGCTCAATATAAGCACCCGTCAGAAATCCAAGATAGATGTGAACGTGCATGAGAGCGTTCCAAACGTTTTAATAACGTTGTATATTAGGGCTTCCATAATATCTCCTTATGAACAAAAATTCGATGCCTCCGAGGTGGAAAAAATACTTGATGATGAGGTATCAAAACTATTATTGATGACAAAATTGTCGGACAGTGACATTTTTGGAATAGGACAAAAGATTCGTTCAAAATATCCAACTAAAGGAAAATACGCGGAAGAAATTTATGACATTAACTACAAAAAGACGGAATTCAAGGTAGAAAACGACATAGTTTTCGATAGTATTGCACAAACTTCCAAAAAATATTAAAATAAACAAAAAACCTCTTGATTTATTGTTACAAACATGTTATACTAATGTTACAAAATCGATTTTAATAAAAAGGAGAATTGTTATGAAATCTACAGGAATTGTAAGGAAAGTTGACGAATTAGGAAGAATCGTTTTACCAAAAGAGCTTAGAACTACTTTAGGAATTGCGCAAAGAGACCCACTGGAGATTTATATTGATGGAGAGAATATCATTCTCAGAAAATATGAACCTGCATGCATCTTCTGTGGTAGTGCTTCTGATGTTACTACATTCATGGATAAAAAAGTATGTGCTGAATGTGCTGCTAAAATCAGCAAGTAAAAATTTTCTTGTTTCAAAGAGTCCATATCTTGGTTTAGCCTTGATGTGGATTTTTTTGCCAGTATGGCTTTGATTAAATATACTATAATGGGGATATACGGTTAAAAATATAAATTTTGAGGTGGGGTTTTATGAAACGCTCGATTATGGCTATGATATTTATTTTTTGTCTGGTATTAAGCCTCCCAGCGTGTGCTGAAAAAACAGGAGATATTTCAGGAAAGGCGACATATTCTAATATTGTTGCATATGTAAACAACTATCCTATCCCTTCATACAATGTCGATGGGCATACTGTTGTTGTTGCTGAAGATTTGCGAAACTATGGATTTGACGTGATATGGGATGGTGAAGTTCGAACTCTTTCTATTGCTAAATCAACAGAGAACCCTGAGATTCAAGGGATGAATCCGGTTTATAATTATCCGAACGCTGTGGGGAAAAAGTTTTCTAATACTCTATATACTGATATTAAAACATACGTGAATGGTTCGAAGGTTCAAAGTTATAGTATAAATGGATATACTATGATTTTATTTAATTCGCTTAGGCCATATGGAAAAGTGGAATGGAATTCAGAAAAATGGATTTCTACATTATATATATCTGATTTGCAACAAAAACCAGACCCGACACCTGTTCCTGAAATGGAGATTAATAAGCCTGTTATAGTAATCGACCCCGGTCATGGACGTCTGTCCGGAAATATGACGGATGAAGAAAAGTTTGCCGATGGTTGGCTTTATAATTCGAACAAAGGCGGATGGGGTGAGTGGAGACATTGGAAAACAGGGACAATGTGGCAGGATTGTAATGGAATTAATTGTAGTGGCAAAGTGCCACGTGGTGGTGAATGTTGGTACAAAATGGGTGACGGCGACCGTTCGATTGAACCTGAAATCAATATGAATAATGCGATATTTGCGGCAAAGCGGTTGGAAGACTTGGGATATGAAGTACGACTTACGAGGACCGATAATAATCAAAATCCATCTATGACAAAACGGCTTACTTACTGTTATCCAAATGGCGATATTAGCGCCACGCCCGATGCAGACCTTTTTATAGCCCTTCATTCTAATGCAGGAGGAGGACGAGGGAGTACCTATATTGAATTGTCCGGAGTTTATGACCAAAGTGGAATTTCTGATAGTTATGCCTATGACGGCAATACTTTAGGGAAATATATAAACGACAGTATTGTTAATAATACCGACCTTTCTACTTATTCCGGTGGAGTTTATAAGTCGCTTCCGGAACTTGTGCTTTTTTGTAAAAGTCCAATACCAATTGCGTATTTGGAAATAGGCTTTTTTGACAATCAAAATGACTTAAATATTCTTAGAAATCAAGCAGAGAATATAGGAATATCAATAGCCGATGGAATCAACGCTTATGCAATCGACACAAATATTAAAAAATAATAAGGGTAGGGATGAAAACATGAACGAACCATATCAAAACCAAAATAACAAGCAAGATAAAAATAAAAATATAATAATTCTAATTCTATCGTGCATCATTGGCGTGGTGGTGTTAACCACTCTAACGGTTGCTGCTCTTTTTGTTACTGGTGTTATAGATATGAAAAATGGGGTTCAATCTGTAATGGTCGAATCAAATCCTGCTGCGACGGTTGAACCTTCCTCGGTGCCTGCAACCACACCACCAACAGCACCGCCGGCGGTAACGGCTCCTCCGGCGGCAACAGCGCCTCCGACACCTGTTGACAACACGATAAAAGAATACAAGTATGTTGTAAATGTAAAAACAAGTATTTATCTTAGAAGTTCGCCGTCGGAAACAGATAATGTTATTACGGAAATTCCTTTAGGAGAAGTTGTAGGATACATAGAAAGTGCGTCATCGGTTTTTGCTAAAGTTGACTATCATGGCACAATTGGATACTCAAAGCACGAATATTTATCAGCTAACCCACCAGTATACCAGAAGAAGCAATCTCCATCTGCACAGAATATAACATATTTGCAAGTCCAAAATGTAAAAACAAGCATTTATCTTAGAAGTTCGCCGTCTTCAAATGGTGGAATAATTATGGAAATACCTGTTGGGGAATACGTTGAATTTTTAGAAAATGCAAATGGAACATTCTATAAGATTAGATATAATGGCACGGTTGGATATTCAAAATCCGAGTATTTAGGATAGATGAATTAAAAATTGAATTAAAATTTGTGAAAACATGAAGGCATATATCTTAATTACAAAATAACAAACAAAGAAACCCCGTAACCACAATGGTTACGGGGTTTATGTTGGAGCTGATGATGGGACTCGAACCCGCGACCTGCTGATTACAAATCAGCTGCTCTACCAATTGAGCTACACCAGCGTAAAAGTCCTTTGTGGGACTCACAAGATATATATTACCACATACAAAGAGACTTGTCAACACTTTTTTTAAAAAATATTAAAAATACTTTTAAAAATGGTAAAAGTCTTTGACACTGCTTGTTTTGCATGATATAATTATTAACATGAAAATAGTAGAGGTAAATAAATTAACAAAAGAATATCACCTTTATAAAACACCGCTTGCAAGACTGGGAGAGGTGTTTTCGGTGCGTAAAAAATCGAGACATACTACTAAGTTTGCTCTGAACAATGTGAGTTTTAGTATAAATTCAGGTGAAACCGTTGGAATTATTGGCAAAAACGGTTCTGGAAAATCATCTTTATTGAAAATTCTTAGCGAAATTCTTGTACCAACACATGGCACGGTAAATATTTTAGGGAAAGTTTCTGCCTTGATTGAGCTTGGGGCGGGGTTTAATCCTGAATATACAGGCCGTGAGAATATTTATATGTCTGAAGCTTTGATTGGAAGAAGTAGAGCTGAAACGGAAAGAAATATTGGAGAAATTATTGAGTTTGCCGATATTGGCGTTTATTTAGATCAGCCTACAAAAAATTATTCCAGTGGAATGCTTGTGCGTTTAGCATTTGCGGTGGCTATTAATGCCAAACCGGAGGTACTGTTGGTAGATGAAGCTTTGGCGGTGGGAGATTATCGTTTTCAAGCGAAATGTTATAATAAATTTAATGAGCTTAAACAAAGTGGGGTGACAATTATTTTTGTATCCCACGATGTGGACGCAGTGCGAAAAACTTGTGACCGAGTTATTTGGCTAGATAACGGGAGTATAAAAATGGACGGTGATGTTCGACTTGTCACCGCAAAATATATGGAATTTTCAGTTAACATGCATGAAAATTCGCTTTTAGATAATAAATTTACAAATCGTTTTGGAACACATATGGGCAGTATAAAAAATGTTAAGCTCAGTGCAGAAAATTTTAAAATTAATGATGAAATAAGCGTTTTTGTTGAACTTGATGTTCCTAAAGGAATTAATTTAACACACGCAGGTGTTTCGGTTTCAGTGAAAAATCGCAGTGGTCTTGACCTTTTTGTTGTTGCTACTTCTGATATGAATATTAAATTTAACCGTACGGGTTTTGCTTGCATAAATATTAAATTTTTGAATATTTTTAACGCCGATGAATATGCTATAGCTGTTGGATTTGAAAAACGTGATGAAATTCCTATAAAATATTATGATTATATTGAAGATGCGTGCATTTTTAGGTCGATTAGTGACCATGAAATGTTTGGCCTTGTGCATATAAATGCTAAGATTGAGGTGATGCAATAATGAACATAAAACGTTTATGTAATGCGGCAGAATTCGAAAACGCTGGAGCGTGGCTGACTTTTCGCAAAGGAATAAATGAAATTTTACATTATAGAATGCATAATATGAGAAAGTCTCAAAATGCATCACAAGAAACTTTAAGTTCAAATTATCTCCCGTATGTTTCGGTAATAATTTGCACTATGAATCGGAATGAACAGGCTTTAGAATGCGTGAAGTCCATTTTAAACCAACCTGTAAATTCCCATAATTATGAAGTAATAGTGGTTAATAATACCCCTAAAAATAATGATTTGTATGCGGGAATTAAAAAAATTTGGAAAACACATGAAAATTATATTGGATATATAAATGAGCCTAAAAAGGGGATTTCTAACGCTCGAAATGCGGGCGCTAATCACGCCCGAGGCGAATATTTATTGTTTATCGATGATGATGCCGTTGCGGATTTTTATCTTTTGCGAAGCATTCGTGCCACCTTTGAAAAATATCCAAAAATCGGAATAGTCGGCGGACAAATTTCTTTATATTATGAAGGCGAGCCACCGAAAATTTTAAACGAATATACAGAAAAACTTTGGAGCGCGTATACTGCTGAAAAAAGGAGCCTTTATACGGTAAGGCAACAGTATGAATTTCCGTTTGGAGCCTGCTTTGGCGTGAGGCATACCGTTTTTGATAAAATTGGCGGCTTTAATGAGCGGTATGGTAGAGTTGGCGATGACTATGCTGGTGGCGAAGAAACGCTTATGTGCTTAGAAATGCTAAAAAATGGGTATGAGGTGGCGATAGAACCACGTGCAAAAGTTGTACATAAAGTAGATATTTCACGATTTACAGAAAAACACGTAAGAAATACCATAAAAGCGGGAATTTTTACAACTTACAAACTATCATTAGATGGGTATATTCCTACAAAATGGACGGATAACTATATAAAAACTCGCATAAAAATAGTTAAGGCGGAAATGAAGAGATTACGTCTTAACGATTCCGATTCCGTAATTAAACTTTGTAAAGAGAGTGAATATGATGGGCTTTTGGAGTTGTTATAACTAAATTTTTTTGTTTTGTGGTGCCATATGTTAAAGTTTTTCAAGAAAAACTTAAAACCTACGATATATGCGACAAAATTTTTGAGTTATAAGAATGCACGAAAAGCTAAATTTCCACTTAGGTTAAATCAGATAAAAACACCCTGCAAGCGAGGACTTGTTTCAATAATTGTACCTGTGTATAATGGTGAAAAATTCTTAGAAGATACGCTGAATTCTATTTCCGCACAGACGTATGCGAATATTGAACTTATCATAATAAATGATGGGTCAACAGATGGCTCTGAAAAAATAATTGCCGAATATGCCACTGAAAATCCAGATACAATCGTGATATCGCAATCCAATAAACGCTTGCCATATGTTTTGACTCGTGGATTTGATTTAGCGGACGGTGAGTTTGTCACGTGGATAAGCTGTGATAATGTTATTCTTCCAAATTTTATCGAAAGCATGGTAGAAGCGCTTAAATTTTCAAGCGAAACAGGCATGGTATATGGAAACATGCGTTTAATTGATGAAGATGGAAAAACTTTGCGTGGAATGTGCTGGTATGAATTTCCACCGCTTAGCGGAAATGTAATCCTTCCGAATAATGCAAACGAGTTAAATATCCGAGCAAATAATACTATCGGAGGGGCTTTTTTAATTCGTGCTACCGCTATCGCTATGGTTGGACGACATTCGAATTATAAATTTGGAACAGAGGATTATGACTTTTGGATGAGGATTAACGAAGTGACCAAAATTGAACATATAAAAAATGCGACACCGCTTTATCTTTATCGAATGCATGATGAATCTTTAACGGCAAAAGATGAGAAATTAGGGATAACACAAAATCGTTATAAGCTCATGGCTTTGGATGATTTCAGGCGTGATTATTTTTTATCTCCATGCGTGTGGTACATAGATGGAGATGGTGAAGGTTTAGCAAAGCTTCTTAAAAAGGCAGGACATATGGTGCTAAATCAAAAAGAGGCAAACGATTTTGAATTCCCGAAATATTTTTCAAATTTTATTTATGTGAATTTTCGAGGCGTTACGCCTTGCATAAATATTCCAAAAGATGCGGTAAAAGTTTGCATTAATAGCAGTGAAGCGACGAGCGATTATGATATATATATGAGAAAATCGTGCGACGATTTGATAAAAATCGGCGATTTTAGAGGAACATATGGTTATGGAAGCACACAAGCCCTTGCATCTTTTTTAGAGACACGTGTAAAAATGGAAATAGCTCAAAAGCTTGAAGGTATAATTGAAACGCCTCGAGAATATGAAAAGAGTCTTAGCCTTATTATTTGTACAAAAGGCGAAAGTGAAACGTTATCGACGTGCATTGCGGCGGCAATGCATCAGACTTGTGCGGTTAATAATTATGAAATTTTGGTCGTTAATAATGCACTGAATTTTAAAAGTTTAAACGATAATAAATATGAAAACGTCCGTTATATTAATGCACCAATCCCAGGTATATCCTATGCGAGAAATGTCGGAATGTGGAATTCAAAAGGTGAATACTTACTATATATTGATGATGATGCTATTTCTGATGTAGGTCTTGTTTCGTCTATGATTCAAGCGTTTGCGGAAAACCCAACAGCGGGCGTAATAGGCGGAGAGATTATTTTAAAAATTCCACCTGACGTGCCTGCTGATTTTGTGGGGAAAGATGCGGGACTTTGGAGCGAGTTCCGAATTAAGGAGGAAGGCTGTACTCGTGTGCAAAATAGCGATGGCTTTCCGTATGGTGCAAATTTTTGTGTTCGAGCATCGTCACTAATGCAACTTGGAGGATTTAAGACTTCATATGGCAGAGTTGGCAATGACTTTGGTGGCGGAGAGGAACTCCAGGTTTGTTATGCGATGAAAAGTTTGGGGATGGAGGTCTTTGTAAACAAAAATGCAAAGGTTGTTCATGTGGTTAAAAAGGAACGATTTACTGCCAAGCACAAGCAGATGACAGTATTTGCAGCAAGACAAACCGAAGAAAAGTTAAAAAAAGATTTATATAAATCTACAAAAACTTTCTTTGACTAAACATAAAAATAATGATATACTTATTATATTGTTAATTTACTGACGAAAATGAAAATAGGAGTCGATAGTGGAATGTTAAATAAAATTTGCCCGAAAATGATTATTACATTAATTACAATAATTGTTGTAACAATTCTTATAATCAGCGGAAGTATAATGCTTGTGACAATCCACAACGCCCAAAACGAATTTGAAAGCAGTGTTAAATCCGCTATAGATGGAGGCGTTCCGACAGCTATTCAGAATATTTTGGCGTCTAAAAATCGTGACATGGTTAAAAATGGTGAGATTGAAGCTCTTTTAGAAACGCATGCCGATGCGTTAGGACTAAGCCGTGACCGAAAGGTCTATGTGCTTACCATGAACGACTCTAGCGTAATAATCCCAACAGCAATGGCAGGAGAACAGCTTCAAGCTACACCAAATCTCAAAACTGCAATTCAAAAAAAGGTTACTAGCAATGATTTAGAGTTTACGGGGAAGTATTTTGATTACGCTATGTATACAAAAGCTTTAGATGAAGAAGAAGGATATATTTTTTATATTCGAGATAATAAAACGGTTATAAATGAAACTATACATAATATTTTAGTTATAACGATTCAGGCGTTACTTTGGGGGATTTTATTAGCAATCCTGCTTGGTTTTTTATTTTCGAGACCTGTGAAAAATACTTTAAGCCGACTTACAAAACGTGCAGAAACTTTTGCAAATGGTGAGTTTGATGCTGGGATTGAACCTGTGTCGAAAGATGAGTTTGGAACCCTTTCTAAAACTTTTAATGATATGGGAAGGGTTATGAATACAAGTATAAAGCAAATGACGGCTGAAAAGCATAAAATAGAAGTTATTTTAGAGCATATTACAAATGGTGTAATGGCGTTTGACAGTGACCAAAACCCAATACACATCAACTCTACTGCCATGAAATTATTGGAGATTAATGAAACCGATGTGGATACGTTTGATAATTTTTTTGCGAAGTTAAAGGCTGGAGTTTGCATGGCGGAATTTTTGTATCTTGAAAAGTTTAAAACCGAAATTCGAGATATTCAGATTGGAAAAGGACATATTCGCACCTATTTTGTTCCATTTAAAATGGATAATGAAAAAACAGCAGGAGTGGTTTGTGTTTTTGAAGATTTTACTGAACAATTTAATTTAGAAGAAGTTCGACAAAAGTTTGTAGCGGAAGTGTCACACGAACTAAAAACGCCTCTTACAACAATAAAAACCTATACCGAAACTTTATTAAATGGTTATCTTGATGATAAAAAAACGGCGACCTCTTTCCTTAAAACTGTTGAAAAAGAAACGGATAAAATGACGGCACTTGTGTCAAATTTGCTCACTCTATCAAGATTTGATGTGAAAAAGTTTGAAATGCAAAAAGAGCCGTTGGATTTAGACGAGGTTTTACAAGGGCTTGTGAAGATATTTAGCCTTGAGGCGGAAATTGAAGATTTAGACTTGATATACAATAAGGTAACTGAAATTCCTCAAATTTATGCTGATCGTGACCAAATCGAACGTGCAATAAAAAATGTTTTATCAAATGCTATAAAATATTGTGAACCCGGCGGTGCGGTAAAAATCTATGCCGGAAATCTTTATAATGAAGTGTATGTTAAAATTGAGGATAACGGAAAAGGCATTCCAAAAGCGGAGATTGAACACGTTTTTGAAAGATTTTATCGTGTAGATAAGGCTAGGACTCGTGAAAAAGGCGGTACGGGTTTGGGCCTTTCTATTGCAAAAGAAATTATTGAAAACCATGGCGGAAATATAAAAATCGAAAGTGAATACGGAAAATATACGAGGGTAATCATAAATTTACCTATGGCAAAAGGAATAGAATAAAACAAAATAACAAAATTTTTATAACCGAGGTGAAAAATTCATGTTTGAAGCTGTGTATGGACCGGGTGGAACCGACAAAATTGAATATATTTATTCATGCATTCGTGAGAACATGAAAAATGACGTTTTTTCGTATATTTTGGTTCCGGAACAATTTTCTTTGTATATGGAAAAAGATATATTATCAAAATTAGGGGTGACGGCTCAAACATCAGTAAAAGTTTTCACTTTTTCACGACTTTGTAACATGGTTTTTGGTGAAGTTGGACCACTTAGAATGCGTTATATCGATAGTGCCGGCAAACTGATTTTGGCAAAACGTGCTATGCAAATGCTCGAAAACGACCTTGATTATCTCAAGTCGAATGTCCACCAAAGTGGGTTTGCACAAGTTATAGTGGACATTATTGGAAGCTTTAAGCGATATGGGGTAACATCTGAAGGCATAAAATTGGTGCTTGAAAAAATAGAATCTCAGGAGCTTAAACGAAAATTAATTGATATAAATTTAATATTTGAAAAGTTTCAGGAATTATTAGAAGAGAAAAATTCGGATGCGGATGATAATTTAGCCTTGGCATATCCAAAAATTTCACGGTGCAAAAATATTGTTGGAAAGCTGTATATTCACGAATTTAGAAGTTTTACGCCTAACGAGTATAAGGCAATCGCTGAACTCATGTTAAAACTTGATGTGTGCATTGCTTTATGTACCGACGATTTAAATGAAGAAGCGGGAATATTTTCGCCTGTTTCGGATACGTACAGAGACTTAAAATTAAAAGCGAAAGAAAACGATATAGCGGTGAAAGCTCCGGTGTGCTTGACCCGTGAAGTTAAGTTTGAAAAAGCACCCGCTTTAAAGCATTTAAAGGATAATTTTTTTGCTATTCCGCCTAATGTTTATAGTGAAAAGCAATCTGAAGTTCATATTTGTACACCACGAAATTATTATCAAGAAGTGGAAATGACGGCACGGTTGATTTTAAAACTTTGTCGTACAGAAGGCTATAGATATAGCGACTTTTTAATTTTATCGGGCAATGATGAAAAATATAATAAGATAATTCCTGCCGTTTTTCGACAAAATAATATAAACGTTTTTCTTGATAGCAAGCGCAATATAAATTCAAATCCTATTGTGCGAATGATAACAGCGATGCTTGAAATTTTAGCGTATGGCTATTCGTATGAAAGGGTAATGGCGATTGCAGGAAGCGGACTTTTACCTGAAGATATAAGCCGAGGCGAGGTAGACGTTTTTGAAAACTATCTCTTGGCAACGGAACCATCTCATAAAATGTGGAATGAGGATGAGTGGAACTTTAACCCTCATATGGCATATGATATGGAAAGCATTAACCGTGTGCGCACACGGCTTTTATTGCCGATTTCTGACGCCCAAAATAGTATAAGCGGAACGAAAACCTTTGGCGAGATTTGCGATTTGGTTACGATGTGGCTTGATGACATAAATCTTGTAAAGTGCATAAAAGAAAAATGCGAATATTTTGATAAGAACAATTTCCCTGAACTTTCGGAAGAATACCGACAAGTTTGGAATGCCGTTTTAACAGTGCTTGCACAGTTAAAAGGCTTAATGAATGACGAAAAAATAACATATAAAAAGTTCGCAGAACTTTTCGCTACGGCGTGTGGCGGAGTGGAAGTAGGAATGGTTCCACAGACCATTGACCGTGTAATTTATAGCGATATTCACCGTTTTAGAAGTACGGATACAAAGGTGGTTATTGTTCTCGGAATGATTGAAGGCGTTTTCCCTCAAAGTTATGGAAGTGAAGGATTAATTTCTGAAAATGACCGTGAGGAATTAGCAAATATGGGAGTTCAGATTTCGCCAAGCATGCATGCACGCATGAAAGAAGAGCAACTTATCGTATATAACGTTTTGACCACCCCGTCTGAAAAGTTATATTTGTCTGCTCCGAAAGCGGATGAAGAAGGTGGCGGACTTCTTGCCTCTAGCATAATCCGTACAATTAGCAAGGATATATTTCCAAATATTGTGCCGTATTCTCCTGATAATGAGAATGAGGATTTAAACAAAATTGAAGGTGCGGATACTGCTTTTTCTGATTTAGCGGTACAAATCGCCCAACTTGAGGAAGGGAAAGAACTTAAAAATCCATGGCGTGATGTGTATGGATATTTTAAAGATTCTGAACTGTATGCAGATAAACTAAAAAAACTTTTGGATAGTATTAAATTATCAAGAAAACCAAAAACCATATCGCCCGAACTTGTAAAAGCTTTGTATGGCGACGTTTTGCGACTTTCTGCAACCAAAATCGAAAATTATAATTCGTGTGCATTTAAATATTTTTTACAATATGGGCTGATTGCAAGAGAACGTGACCGTGCTAATTTTGATGCCCGTGGAATGGGTTCGATTCTTCATGCGGTTTTGTGTGATTATTTTCGGGGATTGCAAAATGGAATTGCGGATTATTTAAGTATAACAAAAGAAAAATGCGTGAACGATGTATCGGAACTTGTGGAAAGTGAGTCGAAAAAGAATGGAAACGACTTGCTGTATGAGAATTCGCATTATTATAGATACATGGTGATGCGTATGAAGAGGATTGCCACTACTACTGCATGGGATATAACTGAATTTTATCAGACAAGCCTGTTTAAGCCTATGGGGTATGAAATTAAAATTGGCGATACGCCTGAAGCCACTATTGCGGCTTTGAAAGTCAGAGATGATAAAGGGAAAACAATTGCAACTTTTAATGGTTCAATCGACCGTGCGGATGTGGCAACTATCGATAATCGTAAATATGTAAGCATAGTTGATTATAAATCAACCAATAAAAAAATGAACTTTGTATTAGCAAGAGCGGGCGTACAAATTCAACCGCTTTTATATGCGAACGCCGTTTGCCAGGATGCAGGAGGGACCTCTGTTGGTGCAATGTTATACATGCAAATGACGGACCCGCTTGTAAATTTTAAGTGTGAACCGGTCGAGGAAGAACTTTCAAAGGCTATTCATAAAAATATTCCTGTAAATGGATGGATATGTGACAAAGCTGCTGAGGCGTTTGTTGATAAATGGATCGATGAAAAATTAGATGAAAAGAAAGATAAGCCTAAAAAGGCAACAGGAATAGGTGGAGACGTTTTTGAAGAAAAGATTTTAGATGAAGAAGTTCGGAACGTAATGATTGAGATAAAAAAGTCAACAAAAGAAATTGTAAACGGGAATATCAAAAACGAACCATTAAAGCAAGGAGCATTTGACGCTTGCGAATACTGCAAATACAAAGAAATATGCGAGGTTTGATAGAAATTTCTATCAGACCTCGCATCATTATTTTACCAAAACAACATGTCATTATCACGGAGCTTGTATAAAGCTTCAATGAAATAATAATCACCATAAATAATTGGAATATGCTTTCCGCCTTCTCGTGGTCGATAAGCCTCTGTACCCATTTGTAGGATAGAATCCTCATCATCTTCCCAATTACAAAACTTTTCTTCCATTGCCGTTAAAAGTTTTAATGCGGCATTTAGATAAACCTTTTTTTCATGCTCAGGAACACAACGTGCGATTTCAATAAGTCCACAAGCGGCACAAGCACCGGCGGTTGTGTCATAAATAACAGGCTCTGTGGGCGATCTAAAATCGCATTTAGGAAGCCAATCATCACATACACATGATATAAAATAATGTGCAACACGTTTTGCGGTATCGAGATATTCTTGCTTCCCTGTATGGATATAGCTTAAAATGTATCCATATATAGCCCAACTTTGTCCACGGCTCCATGAAGAGCCAACTTCATAGCCTTGACCTGCAAGGTTGTCAATCATTCCGGCACCTTCTAAATGGTCGTATACCACGATATGATTAACGCTTCCATCTGGACGAACGTGATTTTCCATTGTTTTGTTTGCATGAGCTTCAGCGATATATTTATATCTAGGGTCATCAATTTCTTTTGAGGCCCAATATAAAAGAGGAATATTCATCATGCAATCAATGATTGCCCAACCATAGCAATCATGGTTCCATGCACGAATAAATTCGCCTTTAATGTTATAGCGTGAAGACAAAATATTTGCCGCATACAGTGTGCGAATTTTTGATTTTTGATTATTAAACAAACGATAATTAACACCACTTGAAATTAGCCATGTAAATCCAACATCGTGATGAAGGCCTTCATAATTTTCAAAAGCCCCATCTAAAAGTTCTTCTGCTCTTTCGGCAGTTTCTTTGTACACATCGTTTTTCGTGTCAACATACATAAGCCACATTAGACCCGGCCAAAAGCCGTTTGTCCACCAACAAATATCTTTTTCGGCCATGTTATCATGAACACCGTTTATGGTAGTATATGGAATCTTTTCTCTCGAACGCACTGCAACTTTTTTAAGTTTATTGTCTGCTTTTGCCCATACATCATCAATCCATTTTTTGTCACTTTCAGTTAAGTTAAACATAATAACCTCCAAAAAATATTTATATGTGTTAATATCCTAATCTATAAATATTAACACATATATTGGGTATTGTCAACGGTTTAGGGCAATATTTTTATGCATTTTAAATAATAAAATTGGGTTAAGAAAACCAAAAAATATGTAAAAAAAAGTAGACAAGGAATTTTTTTTGTGGTATAATTAGCAACAGTAAGTCGAAGATTTTTGTCAACAATATGAAGAAAAAGGAGTTTTATTACATGGAAGCAAAAAAGTACAATCCTTATGAAACTGCACAAGCGCAATTTGACAACGTTGCAAGCCTTTTAAATCTTGATAGCTCTGCACGTGAATTGTTGCGTCAACCAAGCCGTGAATTTCATGTTACCATTCCTGTAAAAATGGATGATGGCACAACAAAAGTTTTTAACGGCTACCGAATTCAACATAATGATGCTCGTGGTCCTGCAAAGGGCGGAATTCGATTCCATCCAAACGAAACTATTGACACTATCCGTGCTTTGTCAATGTGGATGACATGGAAATGTGCTGTAGTTGATATTCCTTTAGGTGGTGCAAAGGGTGGTATTATTTGCGATCCTCATAACCTTTCTATGGGTGAACAAGAAAGACTTTGCCGTGGATTTATGAGACAAATTTCAAAAAACATTGGACCTAATTCTGATGTTCCTGCACCTGATGTTATGACAAACGGTCAGCATATGTTGTGGATGATGGATGAATATGAAATGCTAACAGGGAAGCATCAACCCGGCGTTATTACTGGTAAACCTGTAGGAATGGGCGGTTCGCTTGCACGTACAGAAGCTACCGGCTATGGTGTTATTTTCACATTGCGTGAAGCACTTAAAAAGCTTGGCATTGATATTTCTAAAACTACTGCAAGCATGCAGGGCTTTGGTAACGTTGCTGAATATGCTGCTCGTCTTTACACCAAACTTGGTGGTAAGATTGTTGCTATTTCAAGCTGGGATCAAAACGATAAAGTTGCATACACATTTGTTAACAAAGATGGTATTGATATTGATAAATTAGCTCAAATCAAGGATTCGTTCGGTACTATTGATAAGCAAAAAGCACAGGATATGGGTTGCGTTTTGGCTGATGGAAACGATTGGATTGCAATGGACGTTGATATTCTTCTTCCGTGCGCTCTTGAAAATCAAATCACTGCTGAAACTTTTACAAAGGTTAGCAGCCAGGTTAAAGTTTTGTGTGAAGGTGCTAACGGACCTACAACAATTGAAGCTGATGAAATGATTAAAGCTAAAAACATATTCGTTGTTCCTGATTTCCTTTGTAACGCTGGTGGTGTTACATGTAGTTATTTTGAACAAGTTCAATGTAACATGAACTATTTCTGGTCAAAAGAAGAAGTTCTTGAAAAATTAGACTTTAAGATGACAACGGCGTTTGAAGCTGTATATGCTATTGCAAAAGAGAAAGATTTGTATATGCGTGATGCTGCGTATGTTGTGGCTATTAACCGTGTTGCGGAAGCTGTAAAACTTCGTGGCTGGATATAAGTTAGATTATAAAGTTTACATATAAAGCTTTAAATTTGTGTAAAAAGGCACTCAATCCGTTTTTGGATTGAGTGCCTTTGATTATTTACGGTGGTCAATAAATTTTATATATGTTTTTAGTAGACCACTTTTTCAAGCCATTTTGATAATATTTTTGCAGTTTCGTCTCTGGTTACTGCGTTTTGGGGCTTGAATGTTTTATCTTCATATCCGTTTAATATCCCTAAATTCGCAAAAGCGTTTACTGCTTCAACTGCAAAATCGGAAATGTCTGATTTGTCGATAAAGTCATTTTCGCCATCTATATTTTCCACCGCCTTAGTTCTATAAAGAATGGTAGCCAGCTCTTCTCTTGTGATGTTATCATTTGCACCTGAAACGATAGTATCATCGACCGCTGAACCCTTAATATATCCCATTTTATACGCCGTCTTTATATAATCCGTTGCCCAAACAGGAATTGTTTCATTATCAAGAGTCGCCTCTTTTACTGTTTTGATATTGGCTGTGTAACTTTCACCGACCTTTAAATTACATTGATTGCTTTTGCCACCTAATATAATCTTTTCATCGGTTTTAAAATACCCAAATCCATTTGGAACTTCTACGCCGTCTTTATCTATTAACGAAACCATTAAATGGGTGTAGTCAAAATTTTCACGGTCGGATACATTAACCATTACTTTACCATCTCCGGCGTTTACAAGCTCTGCGCTTTCAATTGCCACAGGTAAGTTTTTATTTTCATACGCCATAGCGGTTGTACTAGTGCCAAAACTTACTCCGGAGTCTGGGTTTTGCATTGTTGCAAAAAGATAGTAATTACCAGATGGAATTGTGTCGGGGATTTTAAGCGTTGCCGCTTTATCGCTTGCCGTGCATTCGCCGATTGGGAAGCCGATATCCGTCTTATCTGGGTCTGTTTTCAGCTTTGTTGCAACGTCTTTATCTGTTGTTAAATAAAAATTAACTTTCGAATTTTTTGTCGCCACACCGTCATCAATAACAGTCCATGAAACTTCTGCTTCATTTTTGGTAGTGTCAATTTTATTTGTGGTTACAGTTCCAAGCTCTGGAATATTTGCAACGGAATTTACGTTAAAATCATCTATAGCAATATTTGAGTCACTTGATTTAACCGTCCAATTTCCGCCAATATCTTTTAGTATTTCATTGTTTGTCACAGAAATGTAAGCAAACTTTTTATTTACGCCATTCACTTCACGTTGCTGAACTAAAAAGTTTCCGGCCGTGCCATTTTCTTGGTCAACAAGTGTAGTGTCTGGTGCAAGTGCAATTTTTTCGCCTTTAGGAGTTGTTAGTGTGATATCTTCGCTTGTCGGGACTTTCGCTCCACTTAGAGGGATTTCAAACATTAGCGAATCGACAGCTCCGTCAGGAAGACTTTTTGTTATTGTGTTTCCACCTGCACCAAGCAAAGGCGATGACATTTTTCCGTTTGACGTTTTGCTGTTTGACACTTTGCTTGACGACAATCTTCGGAAATTTGTGCCATACATCGCTGTATAGTCACGTGTTTTTGTTCCAAATTCCGTTTCCACTTTTTCTTTGCCTTTGTATGAATATAGTGCGTTTCCAGCTCTTGGAGGAGCAGATAAATCCACCGTGTCGCCAAAGTTAACCTCGCCGTCTGACCAGTAATACACTACGCCCATCTTTATAAATAATATCTTTACATTTGCACCAATAAACTGTGTAGAAACCGCTCCTTCAACCCCTGCAAGCTTTGTACCGCCCACAATCGGAACTGACCTTGGAATTTGTAATCTTAAATATCCATACCCGTAAAAATAATTATCAGCAATAACAAACGAAACGCCACCTAGAATGCAGTCGAAAATATCTACATCAAACTTCCCATTTATAAAAAATGGTTCAACCCACTGTGCGTCAAGTGCCGCCTTCATCTTTACACCGTCATATTTTTTAAGTGAAACTTTCCCAGCTAACGACAAGCCGTTAAGCCCGATTGATGCCGCAAGCTCACCTTCTAAAACGTTTATAAGCTCTGCTTCTGCCTGAAGCTCAAGTGTCATTGGTGGCAAGCCCTCAAACTCGCCCGAAATTGTTGCCGCAAGTCCTTTATATCCGCCGCCCACTTTGGTTAAATACAAAACAGGTGCTACAACAGGCACCTTCATACCGCCCACCGCAAAATTAACTTCGTCTAAAACGGGGAAGGTACTGGAATTGTAGTCGACCACCTTTATTTTTAACTTTCCCTCAAGCTCCAGTGTAAATACATCAATGCCAACCTCAACACCATATTCCTCAGATTGTGTGTTAATTTCAAGGGTTGCATCGAATTTCGGATTTAATATTCCGCCCAAAGATTCTTTGGGCAATCCAAATTCGGTGGTCATGTCAATGCCTTTAAACTCTATTTTGTCTTTACCTTCGCCGTATAACACAGAACTTATATCTGCGGAAAGTTTAAACCGCTCTTCGTCTTCTTCCTCCCCAGCAGGAGCTTTAGAAGTATCTGGCTTTTTAAGGAAGTTTAGTGCAACTTTGCCGCCAAAATCGATTCCGTTGCCCTCAAATTTATCTTCAGCCCAGTTTTCGGTAAATACGCCGTA
Organism: Oscillospiraceae bacterium; assembly: GCA_036658075.1. GTDB lineage: Bacteria > Bacillota > Clostridia > Monoglobales > Monoglobaceae > JAVXFE01. Next base: position 3,093 of record JAVXFE010000003.1, on the reverse strand, counting down.
ACGAATATCAATAGTAAATCCTGCGACCGATTGAACAACCTGCCCCATACCGGTGTAGTCAATTTTAACTTCACGAAAGCTGTTGTCAACGAACTCGACATCAGGCGGAGTAGCAGGATCGTCATCATCAGGTGCAAAAGGATATTTTTCTTTATTTAGCGTGCTTATCGTGCCTTGGTCAAAATGGATTGAGAAATTTGAATCCCAAAACTTCATATTATTAATAACGCTAAGTCCTTTTTTACCCTTAACTTCGACATTTCCATTCGAAGTTTGTTTGATGACAAGTGGTTCAGAACCGCTGTATTGAACCACATTATTAAGTGTAACATCTTGAAATTCGGGCATTGCTTGATAATATTCTTTTCCTAATTCATCTTTGTATTTTTTAATATCTCCACGAATTTCAAGTAACATTTCACGATATTGGCAAGATTTTTCGTTCAGTTTATTATCTGTGCGATATTTTTTAAGGCTTGCCTCATCTTTGAATTCAACAATTTTATATTCATCTTCGTTAAACCTTTCAACGCCGATAATTCCATAGCTTTTGCTAACTAATTTTGCATTATCTTCAACGTTTATTTTTTGTGGAACGATTATTTTTTTACCAAACGCCGCAACAAATTCAGGGTCAGTAAATTCAAATACGATGGCGTATTCACCAATTGTAAGATCGTCTGAAACCGTGAAAGCAAGTGATTTTTCGCCTGTTTCGTTTGTAACAAAGGCGACTTTGCTTTTTGGAACGGTTATCACATCATCGGTGCCAGATTTATAAAGCCTTAAATCCCAACCGCTCGCCTTTTGCAACGGATTTGCAAGCTCGTTTAAAGCACCCGTAATCGTTATGTTTTTGTCACCATACATATGATAACGCTCCGGCGTTACCTTTGAAAAATTCACTTTTGGCAAATTTTCCGTTATGGACGGAACGATAACATATCGGTTTGCAGAAAAAGTGGAGTCTGCGTTAATGAGCGATACCACGAGTTCTTTGGAGGCAATCACCGACTGGTTCTTGGCTTTTACCTTCCATGAAAGCTTTTTAATTTCTCCTTGTGGTATGATTTCAAACTCTTCCATTTTCTTGCCTTTTACAAGAGTAAGTCCGTCTTCAAGTGCAATATCAACCATCGGTTTTATAATGTCCTTTGCCCCGTCAACCGTGTTGTCAATCTCTGCATGAACGGTAATCACACCGTCATTCACATATGATTTTTTATCCTCTGAAAGCTTTACATCATCAGCAGATAGGTTAATATTAACATTTGCAGTTGCTAAATCTTTCGTAAAATTTCCTATGCCATATAAAAATTCCGCATTTCGTACGCCACCACTTGCAAGGTTTGCTTCGTCCCAATAAATCGCAATTGCGCTGTCGGGAGTTCTATGCTCGTTTGTGTAATTAGAAAAATCACAGTCTTTATTTGGTTCGTAAATATATTTTGTGTCTGCCATATTCGCCCAATGCCCTGCAACGACACGTGCATTGCAAGGCAAGATTTAAAATAGTGAAAGATGGAAGGTAAATGATGGCAAAGGATTTTGTAGGCATCGTCCCGAACAGGAATTATCACAATTTGGTGTCGTTGGCGTAATACAAAACGGGACGATGTGGGCATCGTCCCCTACATAGTGTTAGAAATTATAAAAAAATAAAAAAATAACCGCCCTTCTAGCTAAGGTTGCGGTTATTTTAATCTAAAAACCTTGGCGTAACCGTTATAGGTCTTGCCTTTATATTTGTATTTCACACTATATCTAAAGAATTATCAAGTATTTTGACAATTCTTTTTTAGTTAAGTTAGATTGCACAACCTGTTTGGCAGGCATCAGCAACGGTAAGTTCGATATCTTTTCCAACATGTATATTGTTTTCTTCAAGGATATTTTTAACTGTCTGAAAAGCAAGGCGTGGATAATTATTTTCTTCGCTTAAATGTCCCAGGATAATATTCCTCGTGCCAAGATGCGTTAAAAGTTTTGCCGCCTCGCCAGCCTCGTCATTGGATAAATGACCTAAGCTTCCACGAATTCGACGTTTAAGCGGAAATGGATAACTCCCAATTTCCAGCATGTTTACATCATGATTTGCCTCTAATAAAACTGCACGGCTACCACGCAGAGATTCAAACATCTCGGGTGTAAGTTCGCCTATATCTGTAGCAATCGAGAGCTTTTCGGTTCCTTTTACGAAACTATACCCCACCGGGTCAGTGGCATCATGAGGAATAGAAAAAGGCTTAATTCCAATATCTCCGATTTCAAAGCTGTCAGAATTATTGAAGACTTTTATGTTTTTATCGTTAATTTTCCCAAGTGAGTCAGACATAGATAGCCATGTTCCGTGATTTGCATATGTAGAAAGCCCATAACGACGCATCATTACGCCGACACCTTTTATATGGTCGATATGTTCGTGGGTTATTACCATGGCGTCAATATCAGAAGCTAAAACCCCGGCATCTTTAAGCCCAAGTTCTAAAGCTTTTCCGCTAACGCCACAATCTACCAATATTTTCGTGGTATCAGTATAGACTAAAATAGCATTTCCACGACTGCTACTTTTCAAGGTGCAAATTTTCATATGACAGACCTTTTTTCGGTTGAATTTCTTCGGGCAATCTGCGCACCGAGGCTTTTTAATTTACTTTCAAAGTTTTCATAGCCTCTATCTATGTAGTTGAGGTTTGAAATTTCAGTTACACCATGTGCCATAAGTCCAGCAATAACCATTGCTGCGCCAGCTCTTAAATCAGTAGCCTCTACAGGAGAGCCTGTTAGTTTTGTTCCGCCTTCTACGACTGCTGTTCTGCCATCAACCGTAACATTTGCACCCATTCGATTAAGTTCTGCAACGTACTTAAAACGGTTATCCCAAACATTTTCGGTCATCATGCTTGTACCATTTGCAAGGGTTAAAAGCGTTAGCATTTGTGGCTGTAAATCAGTAGGAAAGCCAGGGTACGGCTGTGTTTTAACTTTGGCACGCTTAAGCTCGGGCTTGTCAACAAAAATTCGTATAGCTTCGTCAAATTCTTCAACCCCAACGCCCATTTCTTCAAGTTTTGCACTAAGAGATTCCATATG
>JAVXFE010000002.1:0-29744 GCA_036658075.1 Oscillospiraceae bacterium | reverse complement strand
ATTACAGATGTGACAGGTAACCCGACAGACTGGACAAATAAAGATGTAACCTTAGCGGTCAATGGTGCTGTGGACAGCCAATCTGGCTTGCATGAAACACCTTACAGCTTTTCGACCGAACAAGGAGTATATAACTGGCAAGCGGAAAATACAGCCACCTTTGATAGTAACCAAACCGTATACATCTATGTTAAAGACAAAGTCGGAAACATTATGTTAGCTGATACGCAAACAATTGATAAGATTGACAAAACACCTATTAAGTTTACTCCTGCAAGTTCAATGGTAAGTAGAGAACCTATAAAAATGGCAAATAAAATGGCTACACTTTCAATTTCTGGCGACTTTGAAGACAAGGACTTACACGATAAGCCTTTTAGCTTCTCAACAGAAAAAGAAGAGTATAACTGGCAAGAAGAAAACAAAGCGGTTATCACATCTGAAGACTTGAAAGACAAAGAAGAAGTAACAGTATATATGAATGTTCGTGATAAGGCAGACAACATAACCTATTGTGGTGAAAAAACAATTGAAATAGAGGATATAGCACCACCGCAAGCAGAACAGCCAACAAATAATCAAACCACAACTATTCCGACATTAAATCCACACACAGGAGATAGTTCATCACCAATCGCATATACAATTCTTTGTTTAAGCAGTCTTGCAGTATTAACAACTATGAAAAAAAAGGGGGAAAACAAATGAGCCACAATCAATGCAAAAGTATTTCAGCTTTATTTTTAAGTCTGATATTAATACTATCATTAAGTTGTTCTGCTTTTGCGACAAACTCATTTACAGAAACCAAAACATTTACAACCTCAACTAAACCTTTTAAATATGATTTTAAAAAATCTATTGAAAAAGATGGACAAACCTATAAGCTTGATAAAGTAATTTATAAGGAAAAAAAGAAAACCCCTGTAACAAGAGTTACAGAGCGAACAGCGACATTCAAAGAATATGACAGATACAAGTATAGACAAGGGCAACCCTTTGAGCTTAACGAACAAGAATACATAATTAAAAAGGTTGATGTTGAAGACACAACTATTACAGAACGAAGACAAGCCATTAATCATAGCACGGTATACGGCTATAGTACAGAAGACCCGGTTATTCCAACAAGCGTTGAAGTTGATTATTTAGACCCATATTCTAAGGAAATGGTTATTGCTTGTGGTGATATCAAGAACATTGATAAGACACCACCAGAGTGGAGAAATGATGTAAGTATTCCAATAGTTGTTTATAATACGAACGGACAATATTATAAAATTGGTAATACACTTGTCCGTTCCGAAACACCACTTGAAGATATGCTTACAAAGCAAGACGATATTTTAAAAGACCTTAGTCTTGATATTGAAAAGTACAATTTAACTTCTTTCTCATGGACTTCCGGTGAATATACCAATGAGGACGGCATAAAGTGCCGAAATGTACAAGCAACCGGAGCAAGATATGTGTCACACTACACAGCTAATTATGTTGCTGAAGATGTACCATTTCCCAACTGTCCAGGACATCAATTAACAGTTTATTATGACACAAACGATATTGACGTGGGTAAGTATGAGTATTTAGTAGAAGCACAAGGATTCTATATCCCAGAGGAAAAAAGCAATACCCCGGTAATTGTAGGAACTGTTGCCGCTGGAGCTGCAGGGTGTTTTCTTTTATGGTGGTTTGCTTTTAACAATATTACATTCTATAAAGACAGCAAAAGGGTTTATTCAACTAAAATTCATAAAGGTATTGTTAAGGCGGACAAGCTACAGTCCTATGAAAGCTTAACTGCTGTCATATCCAAGGAATATGTGAAAAAACATCCGAAACAAGATGTTTCAGTTATATCCAACGGTAAAGTTATAAAAACAATAACTATTCCGGTATCGCAAGATAAATACATACTTGAAATTTAACAAGGTGTTCAAGTTGAACACCATTAAAAAAGGAGTGGTTTTAATGTATTTAGACCGAATGACAGATGGTGAATTAAGTAAAGTATTGCTAGCTTTTGAAATGTCCGTTAAGGCAGGTACATTTATGTATGGAAAGATAAAAAATGTATCACAAAAAAACAAGCAACAAGTTATGTTAGAGCAGCTTAAGCAGTACACACAAATTAATCCATTTACATTTAAAGCAGATAAGACCGATTTGTCATATTTTTGGAGAAACAAAGAGTTATCAAATGAAGCTATTGAAGCAATCACTGACAAAGACTTTAGAAATAAAGTTATAGATAACTTCAAACAGTTAATCAAAGAGGGATACATAACATTTGAAAAGGATAAAAACATTATTGTTTTAACTGACAAAGGTAAGGATTATATTTACTCTGAAGAGTTTATAAAAAGAGTTATGAAATCAGATGTAATTCTTAATGATTTAATTATTAAGGGTTTGCAATCTGAACAGGAACGCCGTAAGGAAAATCCTGTATTAGAAAACAATAAGTTTATTCCCAAAGACCCATACGCAAGTGGAATAATTAATTTTAATGACATGACAATGTCAAATGAGAATGAGCTTTTCCATGAAGTAACGGAGACACAAGAACTATATGATGATTTGTATTATTATTGTCCTTACGATGAACTTTCAACAGTACAAAAAAACAACCTATCGTTTAAAGAATGTGTCCCGGAATTAGAGACTGAACAGTTTATAGGATTTAAGCCCTTAAAAGTCACGGAAAAAGAGCTAAATGCTATTTGTTCTCTAACGAATAAAGATTTCACAAAGGAAATGTCAAAAGCCAAAGAAGTTACGGCATTGATAAAGTCCGGTAAAACTGCAACGGAAGCTTTTAGTTTGATAACCACAGGAGCTTTAAGCATAGGCACTAAAATTGCCAATGAAGCAGTTCACGCAGCTACTAGGGTAGTAACAGATAAAATAATTAAATAAAGGAGAATGAAAGATGAAAGTACCAGATATTAACGCATTAACAACCTTAATTTTTAACGCAATCACAACCATTATAGCAATTGTTGGTTTCCTTTATGGTGGCTATTCTCTATGGGATGGCTTCACAAATGACCAACCAGAGAACAAGAAAAAAGGTATACAGGTTATAGTTGTTACAGCTGTTATATGCGGTGTAATTGTAAGTGCAAAATCAATTTTCATCTAAGGTCAAGACATGGCACGGTGCATACAAGATGTTCCGTGCCAACTTTAAAAAGTATCTCAAGGCTTGCACTTCCGCTTGCGGATCAGCAAAAGTCGGTTTTTCAAATGAGATACAAAAGGTGTTCAACTTGAACACCACACATAAAAAGCTAATAGTTATAATTTGAAAGGGCGGTAAAAACCTATGAAACATATTATTATTTCTGGCAGACTTACAGCTGACCCACAAATAAAAGTTGTAGGGACAGATAATAAAAAAGTTGCAAACTTTAGCATTGCAAATAATGATAACAATAAGGAAAAACCAGAATTTTTCGATGTTGTAGCCTGGGGGAAGTCGGCGGATTTTGTCGAGCAATATTTAACAAAAGGTAAAAAAGTCTTTATCCAAGGAAGTTTTAGCAATGAGGAATACACAGCAAACAATACAAAAAAAATTCATTTTATAGTTAACGCAAATAGCATTGAGTTTGGCGAAAGTCAAAAACAATAATAATATAGTTGTTAGCTTCTAAAAATCTAAAAGGGGGTATTAATTTGTCTAATAATTTTTATTCACTTAATGAAATAAAGCAAATACCAATTATTGATGTCATAAATGTATTAGGACTTGAAATCCAAAATAAGAACGGTCTATGGGTAAAAGTAAGAAATGAAAAAACTGCAAGTTGCAAAATATATGATAGTACAAATACATATTGTGATTTTGGCAATGGAAACAAAGGTGGGGATATTATTTCGCTTGTTGAATATGTCAAGGAGTGCAGTAATAAAGAAGCCATAGAGTTTTTAGCAAAAGAATTTATGATAAATAGTTTTGACCAAAGCAAAGAGTTTGAGCTAACAGAAAATCAATTTAAAAAAATTGGTATTGAATCATCAAATGTTTTAAACAACATGAACATTGAGAATGTTAGCTTAAAAACACAATTTAAAATATTAGAACAATTTAATATGTCTGTAAGTAAATTTAAAGAGCAAAACAACAAGGCTTTCCTTAATTTGCTCAAATGTCGTGCCATACCTTTTGTACTTGATTTAAGACATATGTATTATTTTCAAATCTATTGTGCAATGCGAATGGCAACCATTCTTGGAATTGATATATTAACTTTGCCAGAGGAACTTGTAAGTATTAAAGAAGAATCCGAAAAATGTATTGAAGCGGAAGCCTTACTCATAAAAGCATTAGGAAACAGTATAAATGAAGTTAATTTCAAGCCCCATAAATATGATGTTATTCAAGATATTATGGATATTCGCACAGGAAAAATTAATGTTGAAGTGGGTAATTTAACATATTCAGAGCTTAAAGAAAAAGGCGAACCAATTATATATAAAAAAATCTCAATAGAAGACTATACCCACAAAATGTATGCAGGGAATACAAGCGATTTTAAGTTTGCAGCCTTTGTTCAAGGTAGTAAAGTAAATCTCGCTTATACGGAATCAGAAGTCCACAAAATAGAAACCGTGTTATCAGAGCAACAAGCATTTAATCAAACAAAAACATTATAAATTATTTTGTAACTAAATGTATCTCAAGGCTTGATATTCCGTTTGCGGATCATCAAATGCCTGGATTAAAGATGAGATACAAAAAGGGGTGAGGGAATGAAAAAAACAAAAGTAATTAATGTTATTATTACGGTTTGTTTCTTAATTAGTTTAATTTCAATAAATGCCTTTGCAGCAAAGCCAACCACAACAAAGAAACAGGCTACAACCAAAAAGCCAACTACAACACAAGCAACAACAAAAGTTAACTCTACAACCGCACCACAGACTACTGCACCGGCAGAAACAACAACAGCTCCGGAGTTAGGCGGTGCAGGCGATAAAGAAAATGAGAATTCGGCAACAATTGGTTTCATTGACAAGCTTGTAGGTTTGCTTGTAATTATTCCTCGAACAATTGAAAATCTTATTACTCAACCGGATACATACGGGTTTATAAATGTTACAACAATTGTAACAACACTTAATAAAATTTTTTTACCCATAGGATATTCAGTATTTTTTATTTGTTGGCTAATTGGGGTCGGTAAAAAAAGCATTGAACTTGAATTGTATGAGGCTAAAGGCTTTTTAAAACAATTTTCTTTACTGTTTATTGGTCTTATCTTTTTAGGAATATCGACGACTATATTAAATTGGATTAACGGTATATCACAGCAATTAACCGCACAAGTTATATCTACTGGTAAAGGTGCAACTATAGCCGTTGCAATGCAAAACATCTATGAAGAAACTTATAGAAATTACGGAGATTTTAAATCAACCGGCTTTATCACAGGCTTTTTAAATCAATTTTTTTCTTATCTATCCCATGCCGGTTTATGGCTTATATTTTCTGTAATATTTATATTTGTCTTCTTAATTATCGCAATAGTATTAAGTATTCGTATAATTAAACTTGCAATATTTCAAGGTGTTGCACCAATATTTTTTGGCTTTATGGGTAGCCAATCAACACAACGTTATACACAAAATTTTATAGTTGAATATTGCAAGATAGCACTACAAATTGTTTTAATTTCTATTACTCTTTATGCTTTTGAGTCTTCGTTTGTAAATTATCTGACAAGTTCAGAAGCATTAAATAACAATATGGTTTATGCGATTATCTCAATGGTAGCCTTTGCGGTTATTATTGTAACCTCAGATAAAATATTTGATAGGGTTTTGAGTTAATGTATCTCATTTATGCTGCAGCTTCGAGCTGTGGCCAAGAAATGTGAGATACAGAAGAAAGGGAATAATTATGAAAGTTAAAGTGCCAAGAAATATAAAAAAGTACGAAACTAAGTTAATGGGTGGTATGACAACAAGAAATTTAATTTTTCTTATTATAGGATTTGCTTTTGTTGCCGTGTGGGTGTTTCTTTTACATAACATCTTACCTTATTCAATGCTATTTATCGTTTCTTTTTTATTGAGCTTACCAATATTTCTTATGGGATTCTTAAAGGTATCTAATATTTATTTGGATAAGGTTATAGTTAAAGTAATCAAAGCAGAAATTCTAGGAGCTGACAGAAGAGAGTATAAGACAAGGGGGTTTATAAAACATGAAAAGAAAAAATAAGGTTGAACTAAAAAGCGACAATACTTTTTTAACAACTCAAAATAATTCAGTTAAATTATCTGCACAAGACACAATTCCATTTGAAGAGATTTACGATAATGGAATGATACTCAATAAAACAAAATCCGGTAAAAATGGAGTAAATCAAACCTTTAGTATGACATTTAGAGTTGCAAATACAAACTATCTATTACTTAAAGATTCAGACAAAATGAAAAAGCAAGATATATACATTACGCCTTTAAATGGATTGCCACCAGATATAAATTATCAAGAGTTACTTGTTAATATTCCACTAGATACAACAGCTATTGAAAAAACAATAGCACCGGATACACTTGATACAGATACACAATATGACAAGGACTATAAGAAAAACCAAGAAGTTTTTATTCGTGATATAAAATCTAAAAACAGTGATAAACAGATTTATATTACATTGTCATATGAAACTAAATCTAAAGCAGATAATCCATTTAATATACTAATGCAAACATATACTAAAATATCTTCTAAGTATGCGGAGTTAGGAGCTAAAACTGAAATATTAACACCGGAAGAAAGACTAGAACTTTTTCATAACATTTATAATCCGTTTAATATTGGTGCGTTTCAGCTTCCGGCTGATATGTACAAAAGAGGTACAAATATAAGGGATTATATTGCTCCATCTGTGTTTGATTTTAAGAATAGTTATACCGTTCTGGGGGCTGCATACAGTAAGGCTTTTTATGTTAGGTCGTTTAGTGAGACAATAGATGATGAGTTTTTAGATGAGCTGACAGATAACCAATATAGGATTTGCGTATCAAAGCATTTGAAACTTATTGATAAGGCAGCTGCAGAAAAGACGGTTATAGACAGATTAAAAGCCCTTGAGGGGGACAACCAGACAAGGCAAAAAAGAAATGCCCAAAACAACACATCATATATTCCATATCACCTTAAAAGAGAAATTGCAGCTTGTGAAGAAGTATTAGACCAACTGCAAAACAGAGAAGAACTTTTTGACGTTGGAATATACATAATGATATCCGCAGAATCAAAAGAAGATTTAGAAAACATAACTAAAGCAGTAACCGGAATATGTCAACGCCATCATGTCGCTATCCAGAACGCAATGTTTAGACAAGAGGACGGAATGACTTCTATAGTTCCTCTGGCAAAGGATGAACTATCAATTACAACATCTTTGCTTTCTAGTGGAGTTGCAATGTTGCTCCCTTTTTCATATGATAGGCTTTTTTCTGCCGGGGGTTTTTACTATGGTAAAAATACAATATCAAAATCGCCTATCATTATCAATCGAAAAGAGGACAAGAATGGAAACGGCTTTTTCCTTGGCAAGTCGGGTTCTGGAAAGTCCATGTATGCAAAAATGGAGATTGAAGATATATTACATCAGACCAAAGACGATAAGGTTATTGTCATTGACCCGGAGGGTGAGTTTGTAGGACAATGCAAAGCTCATAATGGAACTGTAATAAAAATTTCTCCGAATACAAAAGACTTTATAAATCCTTTTGATGTTTCAGATGATAATAACCGGAATGAAGATTTTGTTCTTGGTAAAGCTGACCTTATACTTTCTATCTTTGAGGTTTTTAAAAATGCTCCTTTAACAGCTCCAGAAAGGTCAATAATAGACCGCTGTGTAAGAGTAGTTTATAAAGAGTATATCAATAGTAATTACAACAGCAAAAAAATTCCAACGTTTGTTGACTTTGATAATGAACTTTTAAAACAACCAGATGATGTAAGAGCTATTGCAAATGATTTACATTTATATCTTGAAATGTATGTCACCGGAACAGTCAATATTTTTGCTCATCACACAAATGTTGATTTGTCTAGTAAGTTTATAGTTTTTGATTTAAGGGAACTTGGTGCAAACCTTAAAAAAGCCGGTATGCTAATAATTCTTGACCATATTTGGCAAGCATTATTAGACAACTTTTCACAAGGTATTTATACCTGGTTATATGCCGATGAATTTCATCTTTTTTATAGTGATAATGAAGATAACAATAGTTCTGGCGTGTTCTTTGAGAGTGTCTTTGCTCGCTTTAGAAAATATGGTGGATTAGCTACAGGCTTAACACAAAACATAACAAATGTTTTGCTTTCTAAAACGGCTCTTTCTATGTTACAAAATGCACAGTTTGTTGTCTTGCTTGAACAAGCAGCAAAAAACCTTGATGAAATATCTGAAATGTACGATTTATCAGATAAGCAAAAGGCAAAGCTTATAAGTCCCGATAGAGGTGAGGGAATATTAGTTACTCATAATATCGCCCATCCATTCGAGAAAATATATCCAAAAAACAATCTTGTTTATAGCACGATAACTACAGACTTTAAAGATGTAATAAAAATAAAAGAAAAATAATGTATCTCAAGGCTTGATATTCCGCTTGCGGATCAGCAAATGCCTGAATTAAAAATGAGATACAAAAAGAGGTGTAGAAATGGGATATAAAGTTAAAGCGGACAATGTTATGAGACCAGATATGTACAAGTATAGAATCAAAGGTTATATTATTGGCGTACTCTGTATTTTAGCAATAGAATTACTTTTTATATATAACTATCTAGGTTATCTTGCTAGGGTAGGGGCAGAACCAGGAATAGTATCTTTTGTCGTTTCAATTGCAACGCTAACAAGCAATTTTACATTGCCTATAACGTTTTATTTAATTAAGGAAATGTTAATTACCTGGTGCAACATTTGGTTATTTAACATTATCTTGTTTACTATTTTAATTCTTGATACATATAACAAGGTTAGTAAGTTTAAAGGAATGGAACATGGTTCTGCAAGTTGGGCTAATAAAGAAGAAAGAAAAGAGCTTCAAAAAACCGAAAATTCAATTCCTTTAGCAGACGGATTATACTTAAGTTCATCTAATAAAAACGTTAAAAACCTTAATGAAATTGTTATAGGCGATACCGGTGCCGGAAAGAGTTTTTCAAAGCTAATTCCAGATATTATGGAAATGAACTCATCATTTATTATTTCAGATGTCAAAGGCTCACTATTTAAACAAACATACAAGATATTAGAGCATAGAGGTTATAAAATCCGAATACTTAATTTTATTGACCTTAAGTATACAAACACTTTCAATCCATTTGAATATATCAAAACTGATACAGATATTGACCGCCTGGCAAACTCTTTTATTATCAATTCACGCCGTGAGGGTGCAAGTGCCGGCGATAGCTTTTGGGAAGATACAGCCATTATGCTTATGACATCAGTTATAAGCTATTTACACTCAACACCAGGTGAGAATAAAACGTTTTTTAGAATAATGGATTTAGTTAATTCATTAGAACTTATGAACGGTAAAATTATTTCATCCTGTGAGTATGCTAAACTAATTTCAGACCTCAAAGAAAAAGACCCTTTTCATGCTGCTGTTTTAAACTATGAACTTGTTATAAAATCACCACCCGAAACGCTACAGTCCGTTATTGTATCTTTACAATCAAAATTAAGACTATGGGTTAATGAGGATTTAAGGATAATGACTAATTCGGATGAAATAGATATTGACAAGTTAGCAGAAGAACCAACAGCAATATTTGTATCTATTCCGGCAGGAGATAACACATATAAGGTTGTTACTTCAATGTTTATTACAACGGTTTTAACACGTCTGGCATATCTTGCAAACAACGTGTACAATGGTCGATTACCACGGCAAGTATCATTAGAACTAGACGAATTTGCAAACATTGGTATTCTACCAGGTTTTGACGGAGCAATAACAACATTTAGAAGCCAAAACATAAGGGCATTAATGATTGTACAATCATTGCAACAGATAGAAAAAAATTATGACAAAGCCAATAAAACCATAATTTCTAACTGTGATACATTTAACTACCTGGGGACTAAAGACACAGATACAAGAGAACAAGTAGTTAAAATGCTTGGTAAAACAACTATTGATGAAAAGAGCTTAAGTAAAAATATTGGTGGCGGTAAAGGCGGTGGCTCTGAATCAGATAAGGGCATGGGTAGGGAATTACTTACTCTGGATGAGCTTGGAAGAATATCTGGAAAATCAATTGTTTTTGTTGGCACATATCATCCGTTCTTTTGTGATAGATATAAAACGGCAGAACACCCTTTATTCTCCATGCTTGGAAATGATGATATACACTCCCCACACGAAAAAAATAATGTGTATATTCAAGAGCTATACAATCCTTTATATGAAAAACATAAGCTAGATTACGAATCATACAAAGAAGCTAAGAAAAATAAGGATGATGAATCAAAAATTGATATTTTTGATAATGCCAATTCTAACGGTGTTTCATCTGATAAATTAGCAGCCAGAGGAGAACAAAAACCAGAATCCCAAGAGGAACAAGAAAGACTTAAGAATGAGTTTGACAGAACCTTTTTAAAGGACTTAAAGGAAAAGAATAAATAGAAAGGGTGTTTTTATGGTACAACATAAAAAAGTTCTTTTTGAAGAACTTGAGCAACAAAAAGAGCTTGAAAAAGCACCTCAAAAAAAAGAAACAAAAATACTAATCTATAATGGATTAATGGCGATATTATCTTTTTTATGGAAATTCCTTGCAACTGTTATTGTATGTCTTTTAGGCTCTTTTGCTTTAACTGTCGTTTTTACTGCACTTATGCAAGACCGGGCAGCACTTGAGGTTGCAACGGAAATTATTAATAAACTAATAGCTTTAATCTAAGGGGGATTTGTTATGAAAATATTTGATGATTTTGAATCTGCAATTAAAGGCATTTGTCCTAACACAGACATTATAGTTTATCTTAATAAGGAAATTAAAATAGGTGAAAATGACATATCAAATAAACAATTAGAGGAATATAACAACTACGACACACCTAAATATATTGTCTCCGATAATCCAACCAAACCGCTTATCGGAACAAATAACGTACTTTCTCGTTTTGTTTATAATACTACCACAAGTACCAACAATAATTTACTCTTTATTTTATCTAGTTATCGAGCTGCAGCTTTTGAAACCAATTCGTCGGAAATACTCTCGGAAATGCTCAAATTAAAATCATACTTTGAATAAAAGTATCTCAAGGCTTGATATTCCGCTTGCGGATCATCAAAAGCCGGTTTTCATAATGAGATACAAAAGGGGGCTATTTAATGAATGTTGTTCTTGGAATTTCCAATAAAACGATTGAAAAATTTATTCATAATATGCGTGAAGTTAATGTATTAACTTCAGTATCAAAAAAAGAGCAGATTATTGATACAGTTCTTGACCGTAACCCTCATGCTTTAGTTTTATCATCTGATTTACAAGGTAAAGCAGAGTGGCAAGAAATTATATCATCTGTTCGCAAGCTTAAACCATCTGTAAAAATTGTTTTTCTATACGGTGAAAAAGATAATGAGTCAAAGTTCTTTTTAAATTTTTTAATTGAGCAAGGTATATATGATTTTATCCTTGGCAGTATAGACGAATACAACTTAACCACCGCTATTCTTGAAACCGCAACGCTTGACGATGTACGCCCATATCTTCTTAATAAAGAAGAGTTGGAAGTGCGAAAGCAACAAGAACAGGAAAAAAAGACAGAAGAAAATAAGCAACCATCTGTACACATACCAACACAACAAAAAAAGCTAGAAGTATTGTTAGTAGAAAAAATCATTGAAAAAGAAACAATCCAAACACAATTTTTAGGGAACATAAAAGTTGCTGTTGGTAGTCTGTATTCTCGTTCTGGTTGCACACATACCACGCTTGAAATTGGTCTATACCTACATAATCAACTAAAGGTTGATTGCTGCGTTGTAATTTCTCCGGAAGATTTAGAAAAGGTAAAATCGTTTTATATGCTTAGCAATAATGAAATATGCGGTTTACCTATGTATTCAGATATGGTATTAGCACTTAATCATAAAGTTGTTATTTTTGATTTTGGTAAGTTAGACGAAAAAAATAAGGCTCTGTTCTTTGAACAAAACCTCAAAATCTTAATTTCGCCAACAGCTCCATGGGAAATTGACACACTGACATCTTTTATTACAAACAATCCATACACAACGCAAATTTCGTATGTTTTTTACCCGATTACAGACAACTACTTTAAAGAGCTTAAAGCAAACCTCGACAAAGGAAATTGTATCGGCTACAAAATAGCCTATAATCCCGATTTTACGCATTCTTGCAACGATAATGAGAAAGTATACGCTTCAATACTAAAACCTATTACAGAAGCTTTAAACGGCTCTCATAAATCCAAAAAAACAACATCTATTTTTTCTTCTTTCTCCTCTATATTTTGCAAGAAGCCGTAACGATAAGTTACGGCTTCTCTGCAATTAAAGGGTTGCAACAAATGAATGTTGCATTGCTCCTATAGTATATAAAATATTCTTCTTGTCAATATTATACTCCTAAACACTAAATATTATACAAATAAAAAATCAAAGAAAAACGGAGTAAATAAAAGTTTGACCTTTACAAAGATAACCACAATATATTGTGGTTTATTTTATTTGAAATATTCTAGTATCAAAAGAGCTAAATTAAAAAATCGGCTGATTTTGGAACTTGATTTTTTTTTATGTCCTGGGCGGTGCTTAATTATACAAAATCATACTTATGTACCAAAAATAAATGGATAATTATTTTTATAAAATACGTGTTTTTACAATATAAATGTTGGCAAATACAACATCTTGTGCTATAATAGAAATATGAAAAAATCAATATTTTAAAAAAAGATATGAAAGGAGTTCTTATTATGGAAAATTTAAAAGTGAAAGAATTAGCAAAAAGTAAAGAGTTAATTGATACTTTGAGTTGCGAAGTAGGTCAAAACTGGTTTGGTAGTTACGCACAAAAGGAGTTAAAGCCAACTCTTGTTAATGCATTAAATTACTTAAATCAGTTTACAAGCTATTATTTAAACAATAGTAGCAATAGTATTTTTTTTAGTAACGACCATATTAGTGAAAGGCTATTTACTAATAGTATCACAACATTAGAGCATATAAATAACAAAGACTATAAAAGTGCTTACCATGATTTATGGGATTGTATAGACAACATGGGCAAAGGTAGTGAAAAAGATAGCGTTATAAATCATAGTGAATTTATAATTTTTAAATCATTAATACAGTATTTTATAAAGTCTTTATCGTGATATTTACCAGGAGGATAGTTTCTATAATAAAAACTAAGATTATTTAAAAAGGAGTTTTGAATATGATAATTCCTATTAAAACCAGACTATACAAGAAATATTATCCTATTAAAACAGAAGCTGAAGCACAACAATTTATTGCAAGGGAGAGAAAAAAGCTATTACATCCTTACCCGGGAGCATGCATATCCATTACGATAGAAGAAAACGAAAGTGTTTCGGTTGAAGATGCAAATAAAACTCTTCTTAGACTGAAATATATAGAATGGTAATAATAAATTATTGCAACAAACAAGGTGTTCAACTTGAACACCTTGTTTGTTTTCTGTATCTCACATCTGCTGCAGCTTCGAGCTGTGGCCAAGAAATGTGGGATACAGTTATCTTGTCTTTGTTTGCTTTCGGCTTTGCTCCATGTTATTAATTATAGGGTCAAGGTCTTTAGTATAGCATGGGAAAGAACGTAAATATTCAGTAAGGTTATTATGTGTTAAATCTGCAAAATCGTATCTTTCAATAATTCTTGAGTAAGTAATGTTTCCATCGGGTAGTTTATTTTCAAAGTATACTGTGAATCTTACTTTTTCGTAACAATTGGGATATCCTTTATTAGTTAAGTCTTCTTTAGTTTTTAAATCTACCTCGTGAAAAATCTTATCTATATCCTGTAACGACCATATTTCGCCCTCTTTAAAAAATGGGTTCTCACTTATATTTATTTCAATAAATATCTTGCTTTGGCTGCTTATCTTATCTACTTCGGATACTCTCTTGTTGTATGTGTCTTTATCGTACTTTTGTAGACTTTCACTTGTTTTTAAAAATACTTCGCAAGCTTCCGGGCATTGACATTTACTTAAATTATATCTTTTAAGGTGATAATTTAGGTCGTTAGATAGTTCTTGAGATGTATTAATAATGGTATCTAAACTTTCCGCTAACAACTCATCAGTCTTACCAACAGTCCATCCGGCAAGATATCCAAAGGAATAATCGCTAGTGTCTATTCCAAGTTGTTGACATACTAAGTATGCTATACTTTCAGCTTCAAGCTCTCTGGTTTCTCTTGACTTGTTCCCCTCTGGTGACCTTTTCATGCTAGAATTATGTAAAATAGAATGTGCCATTTCATGCACAGCGGTTTTTATTGTTTGTTCATCTGACATACCAAGATTAATGATAATCTTTTTAATTCCGTCTTCTTCTGTAAAATATCCTTTTGCACCCCCTGCTATATCCTTAAATTCTGGCTTTATACCGGTTATCTTTTCAATGGCTAGTAAGATGTTGTCTTTATCTGCGTTAAAGCCTTTTAACTCATCTACAAGCGTTGGTAATGGATCTCCCTGTGTTTGTGATACATCATAAACACTTACAGGAATATATCCTGTTCTTTTAACCTTAACAGTTTCAGTGACAATATTTCCATTACTATCAATAATCTTATTTCCATCTTCATCAAGCTTGGATTGTTTTACATCAACGTAAAATTCAGTAGGTTTAAGTATTTTAAGTCCTTGGCTTCCTTGTCCTTTTATCACCGTTCTATTAAATTTTTTATTCCAATCTGTCATGCTTGCTATTGTTGTAGCATACGGCATTTGTAGGAATATTAAAAGTCTATTTCGAGCTGAATAATGATAAAGATTTCTATTGAATTTTAGCCACTCAATCCATCTTTCAGAAGTGTATACATCTTTAATACCTTGCTTTAGTTCTGTTTCAATTTCCTTTACAAAAGACTTTTGGTTTTTGCCGGTAATATCCAATACTATTCTATTTGTATTATTCAAGACTATATTGTCTTTTACCGGTACCTCATCATTATTTATATCCTGTTTTAAGTCTTTTGAAATGTTATTATAAATTTCAATGAGGTTGTTGGTTAAAGTAACATTTTGCCCTTTGTAAAAAAGCTTAATAACATTTTTTGCATTTGTTATAATCTCCTGCTGTGTTTCTGCTTGAATATATACCGGCTCTTTTGTATGTTTATCAATGTACATAGACTCTATATATTCTTGTGTTACGGGAAACATATTTTGTATCAAAAATGCTCTTTTTTCACCTAATACCTTTCCAAACTTAATCGTGTTACATATTGGATTTTTAATTCCTTTTTTTAAAAGCTTGTCAATTTTATAGTTTACTATTTTTTCATATTTACTAACCTTTGAAGATATTGGAACACACCATATAATATTACTATTATTTATGTCTGAAAACGCAAAAAAACATGGTCTAAAACTTACATTTCCATCAACAGATTCTTTATTACTCATTAATTGTTTTTTTGTATCATACTTTTCAAAATAACTGTTTTTAACGAAATAAAATTTCCCAATTTCCACATCCAACGCCTCCTTAAATAATAAAAAATAAAGCCCTGTCTTTCGACAGAGCTTTTTTGCATTTGAACCCAACACCTTATATTCCACTCCGGTGTGTTGGAGGACGGAGAAACATTTGAACCCAACACCTTATATTCCACTCCGGTGTGTTGGAGGACGGAGAAACATTTGTGGTAGTTACCTACCTTTATTAGTATTATATACATAAGCTCTGTATATGTCAAGCAATATTTAGTTTTTTAAAAAATTTTTTAATATAGAGATTCAAATATAACCTCACTAAATTCCATTTTATTGTTAGCTAAGTATTTAATTTCATATTTTAAGTACACTTTATTGTCTTCTAAGATATAACTTGTAATATAATTTTCTTGCTGCTTAATCTCAATACCTTTGCGTGATAACCATTGTAGACTTTTATTAATTTTTTGATTTACGGTTTGTCTTGCTTCTTCTTCTGTAACTGCCAATAATACTATCTCACCATTGTATGTATAACTATTCATATATTCCATCCTTTCAATTTAATGTATCTCAAGGCTTGATATTCCGCTTGCGGATCATCAAATGCCTGGATTAAAGATGAGATACATTTTTTATCGTATTCTTTTTTTGCTCTTTTCCTGTTCTTGCTGTTGTAAAAGCTTTTTGTAGTTATCAATATCAGTTTCTAAGAAAGCAACATTAAATTTATCTTCTTTTTCAAAGTAAGCAAATTTTAAATTACTATCTTTTAGAATATTTAAACCGTTGGAATCAATAACCCTATACACTATCTTACTTTCATTAAGTTGTGAGCTATGCTTCAATTCAACATAATTTTTTTTGTTTTGAATCTCGTCAAAAGTCTTACTCTCTGTTTGATAATCTTTATTTATTATATCACATATTTGCTTTAAATCATCCCGAAAAAATAATGTTGTATATTCCGTACCCTTGCGATAATAAGAAAATGGAATCTTATTATCTTCAAGCTTCCTTAAATCATTTGCAGTCAAGGTGAATCGACATAATGATTTGTTTTGCTCCTGGCTTTGCTGCTTTATCATTTTATGTCTATAACGTTCCTCTGCTATCTCTCCTTTCGTTTTCCTTAAATCAATATTAATATTTAGAGTCTCTTTTATTATGTCTTTATTAATTGTTTTAAATGTTATTAAGATATCCCCATTTTCTTTAATCATTCCACTATAAAAAATGCCGATATTATCAAGCTTGTTCATTTGCTCTGGTGTTATCTTTACAGTGGTATTTTCTCCGAACACAGAGACTAAACGCCGGTAACTAATATTTCCAAAATTACGACAAAATAAATCTTTATTTTTCTTGACCTCAACGACCTTAGAATGAGTTACATTATTACTTTTGTACACTTTTGTATTTTTATTTGCAAAGTATCTTTTTAATATTAATCTTCTTAATACATATAAAGCTTTGCTTTTACTTGAGGAAAGAAATGACGGTAAAGTATAATTTCTTGCTTTTAATTGATTTTCCGTATCATTTAAAAAATAAAAATTTTCAATCTTTTTCCACTCGGAATTGTGTTCATCAGCTACCACATTTCTAGTAAATTGTTCTTGCTCTTGTTCTAGGTGTTCAACTTGAACACCTAGTGTTTTTTCTATGTTTATTTTTGTATATTCAGCTCCGAATTGTTTTGCTAAAGTATCAGCTCTAATACATTTTGTCTGTCCTGGTGCAGTAAAAATAATGTGCTTATTTTTCCATTCAACTTTGTATCCCTTTGCTTCAAGTTCTAGTAAAAATAGTTTTTTATCTTTTGTAATTAATGCATGGTCAATATCATTTGTGAGCTTAACTTTCCAACTCTTTCCTTGCTTTGCTAATTCGTATGTCTTCTTGTCCAAAGCTCGAAAACCGGATTGCTCTTCTATAATTGATAGTCCATATCGTTTACATAGTTTGTCACTAGCATTACGCATTAAAGATAAGCTACTAAGATTCCCTGCATATTTTTGTCCAGTAATAGAACTAACCGAATTAAAAACAATATGTGAGTGAATATGTTCACGGTCAAGATGAGTTGCAATTATGTATTGATAACCAGGTAACATTTGTTCTGCCAATTCTTTACTAATATCGTGTGCTTGCTCAACATTAATTTCATCAACTTTAAAGCTGTGTATTATTTGATGAGCTAAGACACCCCCTGTTTTTCCAAACATTTTTTTAACTAAAGAAAAGTCTTTATAAACTGTCTCTTTTTGGCAACCGGAACAAGTAACTAATTCTTTTTCCATTGTCTTAACATCTTGCTGCACATAATCAATTAAATGGTGTAAATGGTCTGATTCTGTAACCGGTAATATTTTTACAACTGCCATTTATAACACCGCCTTATATATCCTTAATTTTATCTTCTATAAGTTCTTTTATTTTATTAAATTCATCAACTATATAATTAAAATCTGTGCCATCATAAGCATGGTACATATTCATAATTTTAGTTGCTTGGTTTATGTTGTTACCGATATAATTTATTTCTCTGATAAGAGCAACAAGGTTATAACTGTTAATTACTTTCCCTTTTATAAGTTGTCTGCGTGAATATTCACTAACACTTAATCCGGCTGAACTTGCTTTATCTCTAATAGTGTTTTTTTCTTCTTCTGTTACTCGTATTTTTATAAATTCTTCCTTATTCATTATCAGTAACCCCCCTACCGTTTCAAGGTGTTCAAGTTGAACACCTTACTATTTTGAGCGAAGCGATTATGTATATCTGTCTTAAGTATAAGACAAATATACATTTTTTGCAAGGATATTTTTATCCTTGCTTATAGGTTTTAGGGCTAAGCCCTAACAAGTTGATTTTGTGGACACAAAATCTATGCTTGCTTTCAATAATTCAAAACGTTCTTAATAATTTTTTATAAGGTATAAAATATCCTTAAAATTTTCAAGGTGTTCAAGTTGAACACCTTGATAAAAAAGAAATGCGGAGCTTACACACTCCGCAAATTAGGTTACTTAATAAGTTGTAATGTTAGTTGCTCTGCTATGGTTGGTTCGTTAACTTTAAGGTAATCAAATATATCACGGCTTTGTTCATCTGTTAAGCTTATGTCTTCGCCCTCTTCACCAAAGCCAACAAAAATTGCTGTGCCATAAACTATGTCTTGCCTTTCATAAATCCAAAAATTAGGTTTGGAATCTTGAGACAATTTACTTTCGTCGTTGCACCATATAGTTATTCCTTTTTCGTCAAGTTCGTAGATACATTCTATTTTTCCACCAACTAATTTTTGAAGCTCTTGCAACGTTCCCTCAAGCTTAATAAACTTTGGTCTTTTGCCGGGTTCTTTTATAATTGCGTTTATCATTTACAACACCCTTTCACATAAAATCGCAACCCTTAATTGCAATTTTATTATAACATATTGTGTTGTAAAAATCAACATTAATACTTATATTTAGTACATTATTTTTTTAAGTTTATAATAATATCTTCCGTTGGTTTACCTTTTTTTACTTCTGCAATTACTTCTTTTTTATCAGATATATTTTTGCTTTTAAGTATAACAGAAACTTTTTTATCTTCTAATTTTTTTAGTTTTTCTTGCTTCTCTTTGATTTGCCTTTTTAAATCTTCAATCTGAACATCTAAACTTTTAGGCATGTAATCCCATTCCTTTCTTTTGTATCTCAAGGCTTTCACTTCCGCTTGCGGATCAGCGAAAGCTGGCTTGTTAAATGAGATACATTATAATAGGTAAAGTTTTCTTCGCTCTTCAAAACTTAATGAATTAAATTCATAAACCAGAGCTTCAACAATTAATCTCATATCAATTCCAGTAATGCTTGAAATAGATTTAAGAATGTTATAATTTTCATCGCTGTGTTGTACATATAAAATAGCAGTATCGTTATTTTCTGACTTATCCAAAGCTAAGACTTTTTGTGTTATAGCCTTTGACAGCTCATCCAAGTTATAATCATAGTTATTGTAAAACTTTTTAAGGATAGCCCTTACCGCTTGATTTATTTTTAAGTCATCGTAAAGAGAAATATTATTAAGAAAATCATTTTGTATTTCTGCCTTTATTTTATATCGTCTGCTTTCCATATTTACCTCCGGTTTTTATCAAGGTGTTCAAGTTGAACACCTTGAGTATTTTATTGTTTTTTATAAGGTCTTTGAAATTATTTTATTTATGCTTTCAAGCTTCTTAAGAATAACTTTTATATGGTCTTCTATTTTTATAAAATCTTTTCCGCTTACAGTTAATGAGCTATCTAAACTCTCTTGAATAGTTTGCATTTCGGTTAATAATCCATCTATTATTGTAGCATTAATTTCTTTTGGCTTAAGGTCTACTTTCTTTTTAGGTTTGCTTTCTTTTACGACCTCTTTAATATCCTGTGCGGATATGCTACCATCTTTTTTTATTTTTTCTGTCAAGGTGTCTTGTATGTTCTCGTGTTGTTTAGCTGCTTCAACTGCTACGGTTAATGGAATATTACCTTTTTTAAACTCTTCTTTCATTTCAACATTAAGATTTTTATCTATAAATTCATATCGTTGTACCTGGCTTGCTGACATACCAAGTTGAGAAGCTATGATGTCTCTCATCTTGCCGGAAAATTGATATCCAAGCTCTGATAATATTCCATACAATTCCTTTTGTTCTTGAATTTCCATAAGGATTTCACCATCTGTTTTGTTTCTCTGCTCTTCGTTGGTTGTTCTAATACGCCATCTTTCTAATACTTCTTCGGGAAGTTCTATAATATTTCCGCTTTCATCTTTTATCTTTAAATCTTTACTTTCTTGTATCAAACAAGGAACTTGTTTTAAGTCTTCTCTTTTTTCTTCTTCCACAAGTCTTTTTACTGCTGTATATCTTCTTTCGCCGGCTATAATTTTATACTTACCGTTATCAATTTTTTCAACTTCAAGTGGTTGCTTGACACCCCAAGCAGCAACACTAACCATAAGCTTATCTATCTCGGTTATTTCATATCTGTTATCTGGATTCGGTACAAGCTCATCAATATCAATAAGTTTAAAATTATAATTGCTATTGTCTTTAACTGCTAAACTTGCTTCATTGAAAACAGCGGAAATACCACTCATATTAAATGCCATAAGTCATTCTCCTTTATCTATTTATTTCTATAAATATTCTTAATTTTTATTGTATTTATAATAAAAATAGGTCTGGTGTTCAAGTTGAACACCTTGTTAAATATTCCTCTACTAAATTATAATAATCCTGTGCAGCTGTTGAGTTTGGAGCATATGCACACAAAGGAACTGCAAATGTACTTTCGGGGACTTTTACCGTGTATCTAATGCTCGTGTTAAAAGTCGAGCATAGTTTTTGTTTGTGTAGTTCTTGTATTCCCTCTTTGTTAAGGTTGTTCTTTTGAAACATAGTTACAAAACAGCCTAACAAGCGTAAATGACTGTTGAAATCCTGCATTTCTTGAATAACATTATAAACTTTTACAATAGCGTCAAAACTATAGCTATCTACTCGTGTCGGAATTAGTACATCATCGGTAACAACAAAAGCATTTAAGGTTGACATAGAAAATTCAGCCGGACAATCAAAAATGCAATAGTCGTATTCATCTTGTACAGCTACTAAGTGTTTCTTTAATCTTGTTTGTTGAACTGTTGTTATATCCATTAAAACACTTTGATTAGCAGCAATTAAATTATTATTAGAGGTAATAATATCTATATTGTCATAATCGGTTGATTGAATCACAGTTTTAATGTCAATACTTTTATCAACAAGTAAATCGGAAACGCTTAATTTTTTTTGACTATAACGACCATAAGCTTTGCTTGCGTTGCCTTGAGGGTCAAGGTCAATAAGTAATACTCTCTTGTTATATTTTGTTGATAGTATGTATGCTACATTAACACTGGTAATCGTTTTACCAACGCCACCTTTTGCAATCATAAATGATATAGTTTTCATTGTTGTTCCTCCTTAATCTTATTAGCTAATATTTCAATATTTTGTTGTCCATTTTCAATGCTATTTTTCATTTTATCAAGTGTCCATAAAAAATCTTGTATATTATTAATGCTTTTTGCAAGGTCTTTTATTTTCTGCTCTTTTCTTTCTATTTCTTCATCAAGTGTCTTAATCTTTTTAGTCTTCTCTTTTTCAGCTTGCTTTATAAAGTAAACACAGTTTTCAAATTTTTGGTTGAAGCCCTCACCATTCATACTTTCAACATAAGCTAGAACTTCATCAGACATTCTAATACACTTTTGATTATTTTTTGCCATGTACAACATCCTTTCAATAATAGTACAACCCTTAATTGCATTTATATTATATCACTTAATGTTGTAAAAGTCAACATTTATATTGTAAATATAGGTATATAATTTTATAGAATGTTTTTATTAATTTTTCCTTTATTTATAAGGTTTTTATGCTTGGTGTTCAAGTTGAACACCTTATAAATTTCCAGACCCACGTTTTAGCCCCCTGGAAATTTCCAGACCCACGTTTTGTAGGGGGTGGAAAATGTAGTATGTGGATAATGCAGGTGTGCAAGATAGCTACCTTAAATAATATAGATTGATATTTTAATAATATTTTATAATTATCTATCTATCATTAAATATTAGGATAGATAGATAAAACAAACAAAAAATAAAAAGCAAAAACCCCCGGAATAAATCCGAGGGTTTGTTTTCGTTTTACCTTGAAAAAACGCTTGACAATCCACAACATCTTGTGCTATAGTTTATTCAAGGTTTTGTAATTAAATATTTGGTCGATATTTAATTACTCGTTACTAAACAGAGAACGTGTTTAATAACATCTATATTATACAATAGAATAGTATTTTAGTCAAGTATAAATACGAATATTTTAACTGTATATTTTTAGTTGTTTTAAATAAATTTTAGCTGTTGTGGTAACTACCACAGCAGCTTTTTTAATTACATAAAAACATAAGTTTTCGTTACAAATAAAGGGAAATAATCAACGGTGTTCAAGTTGAACACCTAATTGCAAGGAAGTGTTAATTTTGAGTAAAACAGGTAGGTTTATTCGTCGACCACAAAGCTTTACTATGGTGTCAACAACAGCTTTGTTGGATTTTAATTTATCAACAAAAGCTAAAGGCTTGTATTCAAT
The DNA here is from genome assembly GCA_036658075.1 of Oscillospiraceae bacterium. Classification (GTDB taxonomy): domain Bacteria; phylum Bacillota; class Clostridia; order Monoglobales; family Monoglobaceae; genus JAVXFE01. The sequence continues at coordinate 6,848 of JAVXFE010000002.1, read as the reverse complement.
AATACAGGCTTATTTGATGATTCCAGACTTTGTTTTATATAAATCATTCCTTGCAAAAAAAGTTCCAGAGGGCGAAAGAGCTTTTGAATCTATGTGGAAAGAGCTTAAAGAAAAAGGTTATTTAAAGCAATATAAGATTAAAGACCCTAATAATAGTAGATTTACATATCAATATGAATTACTTGAAGTCCCAGACACTACAACACCCGGAACAATATTAATTGATTCCAATGGAGAAGTAGTAGAACCAGGGGAGCAACAAAAAGAAGAAACAAAAGTCAATAATGATGATATTAATAATATTAAAGAGCAGATAAAAGATAACATAGATTATGAAGCAATAAAAGAACAAGAGGGGGAACGATTAGATAACATAGTTGATATTATGGCTGATGTCATTACCTCAACAGCTCCCACAACTAAAGTAAATGGCGTAGCGATGGCAACAGAACTTGTGAAACAACGTTTTTTAACGTTAGATTCAGATAATATATGTTATGTTACATACTGTATTGATAATATAAAAGAGCCAATTAAAAATATGAGGTCATATTTAATAACCTCATTATATAATGCACCATCCACCATGTGTGCATATTGGGAAAACAAAGCAAGGCAAAATTTATAAAGAGGTGTTCAACTTGAACACCTCCAATAAATCATTATCTTTATTAAATAAAAAATCTATAAATTTATATGACAATATATAAAAAAGTGAATAATTTTTACAAAATCTATTGCTCTTTTTAACAAAATATGGTAGTATAAAAGAAAGAAAAAAAGAATGTCTTGCCGAAAACCAATGCACCAACATTGAGTTCGGTAACTGAAAAGGTAGCGACACCTAAACAGTATTTTTACAAGACAAAGAGAATATACCATACTTGTATGAATATTTTATGAATAAACCCTTTCAGTAAGCTCTTTTTTGTTTATTGGGAGAGTTTTTATTTTTTATCGGGTATAAAGCATATTATATCAGTTACACCACACTCAAGCTCTTTGCATAATTTATCAAGAGTTCTAAGGCGTATGTTTTGACCATGTTTTAATCTATAAGCTGTAGCATGTTCAATACCTAAAACTTCTAAATCATAAAAACTAAGGTTTCTTTTTTTCATCAAGTCATACAAAGGTTGAAATGATATCATAACGTACACTTCCTTTGTTGATAGTATACGTTTTTTTATAAATACATAGTCTCATATAAGAGACTAAAAGAGGTGAAAAAAATGAAAAATTATAAAGGATTAAGATTCGGGAATTTATTTGTTATTGAAAAAACAGCAGAAAGAAATAGTATAGGTGAAATAATTTGGTTATGCCGTTGTGATTGCGGTAACACAATTAAAGTTAAAACATCATCACTTACAAATTATAAAGTTACTTCTTGTGGCTGTGAAAAAAAAGATAACGAAAATGTTGACATTACCAATAAAAGGTTTGGTATGTTGGTTGCCCTAGAACCTCAAGACGATAAACTAAATAATAATACACTCTGGTTATGTCGTTGTGACTGCGGTAATTTTATAACTTGTGAAGCTTTTAAAATTAGATATGGTTATAAAATAACGTGTGGTTGTACAGTTGGATTACAAGAAAGAGTGCCGGAAATATCAATTTAAAATAAAAAGGAGTTTAAGGATGATTTGTCCATATTGTAAAAGCGATAATATAGAAATTTCAAACAGTATAAGGCTTAAAGAGGAAAGACCACCAATAATTATAGATTTAATACTTTTATTATTTACTTTCGGATTATGGTTAATATGGAGAGTTTTAAGAAATCGTAAAACTTCAACTATTTATGAAACCATTGCAACTTGCAAATCATGTGGAAAGGTATGGATAGTAAATAAGGTAATTGAAAATGATTATCAAAAAATAAATCATAAAAGATTAGTTCCAATTATATTAATACTGGTATTTGTATTTTTTATAGTTACGCTATATGGACAAGAGATTATTAACCTAATATATAGATAAGCTTAACAAAAATATGTAGTAAATATAAGTATTTATGTTGACTTTTACAACATAATGTGCTATAATAAAAATAGGAAAAGAAGTATATTTAAGGAGGATAAAAATATGAAAAAGACATTAAAAATGATAGCTATAACAGCAACAATGATTATTACGCTTACCGCTTGTGGCGATAAAGAAAAGCAAGCTGAAACAACCAAAGCTACAACTACAAAGGCACAAACTACTATTATTAATGTTACTGATAAAGATGGAAAAGAAGTTACAAACGCTAACGGTGAGGAAGTAACAGAAGTTGTAACAGTGAAAAATGGAACAACTAAAGCTACTTCTACAACTAAGGCTAATACCTCAACAGCTACAACAACAGTTCCACAGCCAACAAAAACAAAAGTTACTACAACTGCTAAAGTTACAACAACAGCTCCACAGACAACAGCAAGACCAACAACCACTAAGACTACTACAACAGCACAGGCTAACCCTTACGGTTATAAGAATGCTTGGGGTTCTATTTCAACAATGGAAAGTGATTGTAAGATAAACGCTGAATCAAGGGGAATGACATATAGAGCAGATTACACTCTTGAAAGCGGTCATTGGATAACTCCAAACTCATCTTATGGAGCACCATCACCAGAGGCTTTTAAAGCAAAATTGTGTGGAAGTGATATTATTACTTCTTATCAACAATCTGGATATACAAACATTCGGATTTTATTTGTAACAATGGATAACTATCAAGATGGTAGATGTGGTAAATATACAGATAACGCATTGATGTATTTAAACGGTGATAGGGATAAAATAATCGTTTATATAGTAGTTACTTGAAAATAAAATTTAAAACGAAAGGGGCAAGCTTTATGCACAAAAAAGGTACAAAGGTTATTTCTCTCTTATTAGTAATAGCGTTCATGTTGACAGGTACGGCAACAACAGCCCTTGCTTCATCAATTGAAAATGGTCACACGGTTTATGCTAATATTCGATACGGTGCGGTCAAGGGTTCTAACAATCCAATCTATTATACGGATAGTGCTAATTTTTACACCTATCAAAGGTCAACTGGTGAACGAACAAGCTTACGCATGATGTACGCTGCTAGTGATACAGCCAATACACCAATCTATGATAATGCAGGGCATAGAATATGGTCATATTGTATTGGCTTTGGAACAGAAGCACATTCAACAATTGATATGCAAGCAAGTAACATAATGGACACTCCATATTGGTGGAATTTAAATGTAAATGCACAAAGGGGAATTACTTATGCTCAAATGTATGGTTTCCCTGCTAATAACTTAGGTGTTGCCGATTGCGATGCGTATGTAGCAACTCAAATATTAATTTGGGAATACCAATTAGGCTACAGAGGAATTGATGGAACTCTTTACAATGCACATTTCTATTATGACACGATAGCTGGCACTCCTGCTGAAAGTGCATACAATGAATTGGCATACATGGTAGCAACGCACAATACAGTACCAACCTTTTCATCACAGGCTAACGGTGCAGTATCAGCAAGCATGAGTTGGAACTCTGCAAACGGCAGATATGAGACATGGTTGCATGATTATAACAATGTACTTAGGTTTTATGATGTAACAACAACTAACCCTGCGGTGGGTGTTTATAAAAGCGGTAACGATTTATTACTTTATTCTTATTCGGTTGTAAATGGTGTCCAAATAGATTTACATAAGAACATCATACACGAAACAGCACAAGCACCAATGATTCTTTATAACGATTCTAATCAGCCTGCCGTTGTCGGTAGAGCTTCAGACCCAATAAACGCATATATTACAGTACGAACGGCACAAGGCAGGGTACAAATATCAAAGACGGACAATGAAACTGGCAGGGGAATACCGGGTGCGGTGTTTAGCGTATACAAGACAGACGGCTCATATATGGGCGACATGACAAGCGGTGCCGGTGGCATAGCAACAAGCGGTTATCTAAATGCAGGGGATTATTACATAGTTGAGAAATCAGCTCCAACAGGCTACAAGCTTGACACCACACCGCAATATTTCACGATAGCAACACAAGACCAAGTTGTAACAGTTAGCAAAAGCAATGTTAATCAAAAGTATAAAATTGACTGTTACAAAAAAGGTGAAGTGCTAACAAGCTTTGAAGAAGTTGAAACAGAGCATGGCAAAATCAACAAGCCTAAGTATGCCGAACAATATTTAAGTGGTTGCGTTATAGAGATATACGCAAATGAAAATATTACAACTGGTGACGGAACAGTGCGTTACACCAAAGGTCAATTAGTAGATACAATAACAACTAATGTTTCAGCTCCGGCAATATCTAAAGAGCTTTACAGGGGTAAATATCTTGTCAAAGAAAAGACAGCTCCACAAGGTTTTTATATTGGTGCTAATGAATTAGAAATAACGATTGATAATAAAAATGAAAGCGTTACATTTACCAACGAAAGAACAAAACTTGACATTGACCTCTTAAAAACCATTGAGAAAAACGAAAACTATCCTAATGATGAAGCTTACAAAGATATTTATTTTGGGGTTTACACCAAAGAGGATATCGTTTCATCAGACGGAACAGTGTTACTTGAAAAGGACAAGCTTGTTGATATCATGGCAATAGACAAGGACGGAAAAGAAGTAACAACAGCAGACTTGCCAATCGGAAAATACTATGTCAAGGAAATTAAAACAGCAACAGGCTTGAACTTAGACGATACAAAATATATTGCGAACTTTCCTATTCAAGAACAAAGCGTAGATGTCTACAAAGTAGATTTAGGCACTATAAATAACAGCGTTATTCGTGGTTGTGTCAATATCCAAAAGAAATCAAGCTTTGACGGTAGAGTTTTAAAAGGTGCTGAATATGGCATTTACACAATGGACGATAAACTTGTAAGCTCCATGATTACAAATGAAGATGGTCGAGCAAGTTGGAAAGGATTGCCCTTTGGAAAATACTATTTACAAGAGATAACTCCACCAGAAAGATACCACATTGATAAAACAAAGTATCCTTTTGAAGTTGGCAAAAAAGATGTGCAGTTACAACTTGGTGTTACAAATCCACCAATTATAGGGTGGATAGTACCACAACCGTGGAAAGAGCCACTTGCAGAAATCTCTGATTCACCAGTTGCCTTATCTCCACCACGCACAGGAGATAGCAACAACATTTTAGCTATGGCAATATTGGCAATAACAAGTGGTGCAGGACTTATAACTATTAAGCGTTCCAAAAAAACGCAACAGAGGTGACAATATGAATATATTAAAAAAATTCATAGCAAGCATTTTATCCGTTGCAATATTAAGTTCGTTGTTAAGTATTAATTCTTTTGCATTAACAGAACATATATTAAGTTATGAATTATCATCGGACGGAAACTCTTATATATGCAATGGAATAAAAGAGTATGGAAATAATCCTAATATAACTATTCCAAGCACATATAACGGTAAGCCAGTAAGTGAAATTAAGCAAATGGCTTTTATGTCACAATCCAACATTACTAATATAACAGTATCAACTGGAATAAAAAAGCTTGGAATGGGTTGCTTTGCTGATGTAAAAGATTTAACAAGTGTAACATTACCTTCAAGCCTTACAGATATAGAAAAAGAAATATTTGTATATTGTGATAAATTATCTTCTGTTAATCTCCAGGATGGAATCCCCTATATTTCATATTCAATGTTTTATGGTTGTGGAAGTTTAACAAACATAACAATTCCCAGTAGTGTTACTACTGTTGGAGAAAGTGCTTTTGTTGAGTGTTATGCTTTAAAAACTGTATCTATAAATGGTGCTAAAAATATTGGGAATAGTGCTTTTGAGTATTGCAATAATCTTACCAATGTTACTTTGCCTAATAACCTTGTTAATATTGGAAATAGTGCTTTTAGTGGTTGTGAAAATTTAACCGACATAACAATTCCAAATACTGTTACAACTATTGAAGATAATGCATTTAATAAGTGTTCATCACTTACAAACATTGTATTACCTCACGGAGTATCTAATATTGGATTTCACGCTTTCCAGAACTGTACAAACTTAAAAAGCTTAACAATACCAAGTAGTGTTACATTTTTTGGAGAAGAACCATTTAGCAATTGTAACTTTCTAAATAAAGTTTTATATGCAGGAACATTATCACAGTGGAATAATATTACTGTTAGTGATACAAAAACAAAACCTTTCTTAAGCAGTAAAAATATTCAATACTCTTGTTTTGTACCAACAATGTCAAGTGTTACCGGCAATATATCTAATTGGCAAACTAAATCAGTTACTTTAACAGCTAACGGAATCAATTCTGTTGAGGGTGGGTTGCATGAAAAGCCTTACAGCTTTTCTACGCAACAGGGCGTTTACAACTGGCAGACAGAAAATACAGCTACATTTGATACGAACCAAACTGTTTATGTCTATTTAAGGGACAAGGTCGGAAATGTTGCACTAAGAAATACAACTGTTATTAATAAAATAGATACAACAGCACCAACAATAACAAATATCACTGGCAACCCGACAGACTGGACGAATAGTAATGTAACGCTAACGGTTAATGGTGCTGTGGATAAGCAATCCGGCTTGCATGAAACACCTTACAGCTTTTCGACTGAGCAAGGTGTATACAACTGGCAATCAGAAAATACAGCTACATTTGATACAAACCAAACCGTTTACATCTATGTTAAAGATAAAGCCGGAAACATACTGTTAGCTGATACACAGACTATAAACAAGATTGATAAAATTGTACCAACTATTACAGATGTGACCGGAAACCCGACAGACTGGACAAATAAAGATATAACATTGACGGTCAATGGTGCTGTTGACAG
>JAVXFE010000001.1:0-30005 GCA_036658075.1 Oscillospiraceae bacterium | reverse complement strand
TAGCAGCTGCACCAATCATGTTTAATGATACGACAATGGTTCCGTTGCGGTTTTTGTCTGACATGCTTGGAAAACAAATAATATGGGATGAAATCACGAGGACTGTATTTGTTGATTCTGAAAAAACATACAATGAGCTGCTTAAAACTCATGAATATACGTATTTGGCAAATGTGAAGCCGAGCATTGATAAAGCAAATGCATATGTAGAAAACGGGCTTTTGTATGAGGCACGAGACGAACTAAGTTATATTGACAATGCATTATTAACCGAATTTGAACTCAATTTTGTTAATAGCCTTAGAAATTCTGTTGAAGAAAAAATAACAGATTATGAAACGTCGATGATTGTATCCTCGGTAATGTATATAACAAATGTTCGAGAATCTGCTAGTCTAAGAGCGTTGCCTGATGAAAATTCCTCGCTTCTTAAAAACATTCCTTTTGAAAACGCAGTTGGATTTGTCAGGAATTCTGAAAATGGATACAGCAGAGTGGAACATAATGGAATGTATGGATATGTAAAAACTCAATATTTGAGAGACACAAAACCTGCCACAAATGTAACTCAAGTACTTTATGTTACAAATGTCGAATCAGGATTAAATCTAAGAACATCACCATACGAAAATTCAAAAGTGATAACTACTATTTCGCTTGATTCGGCAGTTGGATATATAGAAGATTTAGGTGAGTTTTATCGAGTAGAATATCAAGGGTTATATGGCTTTGTAAAAGCTCAATATCTTACTAAAAATGCTCCACAAAAAACAGTTGTTGATATACTTTATGTTGGTAAAGTTGAGAATGAAGTTAATCTGCGTAAGTCTCCTAACTCCAATTCGGGGGTTATAACCACAATTCCGCTCGGAAACGCAGTTGGCTTTATAGCTAACGCAAACTGGGAGTTTGCAAAGGTTGAATATAATGGGAAATATGGGTTCGTTAATCGTGCATATCTTGTACCATATAGAACTGTAGTGAAAAACGCTGCTCAAGCAAAGTCGAGAGCTGTTACGACAATAGGGAGGTATTCTGGAACACGACAGGAATGTTGGGGACCATATAATGATGATGGAATGCCATATTATTGGGTTGATTTTTATGGAACTAATAACGATTTTTTGTATTCAGTAAAGGTTTGGGCTGACGGTGATGTCACATGGTAAAATCAGAAAACGAGCGATAATGATAATAATGATGAAAATGGAGGGCTATTATGCCAGAAGCTAGTATTGCAATTCAAGTTTTACCGGATATGAAAAATGATGATGAGCTAATTCGTGTTGTTGATGCGGTCATTGCTTATATAAAAAGCACAGGTCTAAAAACTTTTGTTTCACCTTTTGAAACAACGGTTGAAGGTGACTATGATAAGCTTATGGAAATTGTTAAGAACTGTCAAATTGTTTGTATCGAAAACGGCGCACCTAGCGTAATGAGTTATGTTAAGATTGCATATAACCCAAACGCAGGAGTCTTGACGATTGATAAGAAGACGGCAAAGCATCAAAAATAGGATAAGATTGTTTATAAATGCTTATAAAATAGGGAATTTCAGAGGAAATTCCCTTGACAAATGAAAATATTCGTGTTATAATGTCTTTACAAACTTAATTATTGGACTTTAGAGTGAGGGAAACCTCGCTCTTTTATATTGTTAGGAAGGATGTGAGGTTTTGGCATATTCTAAGATTGAAAAGGCAATATTCGATATTGCAGAGCCTATCGCTAAAGCGGGGGAATTTGAAATATACGATATTGAATTTGTCAAAGAAGGCGAGTTTTACTTTCTGCGTGTATATGTTGAAAAATCAAAAGGCATTAATCTTGATGAATGCGAGGCTTTTAGCCGATTATTGAGTGAACAACTCGATAAAAATGACCCGATTAGTCAGAATTATTATTTAGAGGTATCATCTCCGGGAATAGAGAGAAAGCTAAAGACGGCGGAACATTTCGCCCGTTATATTGGTGAAAATGTTGATGTAGGTCTGTACAAAGCCATAGACGGCGAAAAACAAATTACGGCAACACTTTTAGGTTATGAAGATAAAGTTATTCGACTACAATATAATGAAGAAGAAATACAAATTCCACAAAAAGAAACCACATCAGTGAAGTTGCATTTTGACTTTTAATATAAATTTGTTAATAATTTAAATAATACGGATATAAAATTTATGCGAATCAAATGGAAAGGATGATTGAAAAAATGAGTTCAGAATTTTTTGAGTCACTTGAATTAATTGAAGAAGAAAAAGGAATTAGTAAAGATATTATATTAGATGCATTAGAAAATGCTCTCGTATCCGCTTATCGTAAACATTTTGGAGCTGTAGAAGACATAAATGTTAGATTTAATGAAGAAAATGGAGATATTAAAATATTTGCCAGAAAAGCAATAGTTGAAAATGTTGAGGATTATGAAAAAGAAATAAGCCTTTTGGAAGCACAAGAGTTAAATCCTGAATACAAAGTAGGGGATATGGCTGAATTTGAAGTTACGCCTAACTCTTTCGGAAGGATTGCAGCACAAACTGCACGTCAGGTTGTGTTTCAGAGGATTCGAGAGGCAGAACGTGAAAAAATGGTTAATGAATATTCAGATCGTGAGAATGACATTGCCAGTGCAATTGTACGTCGTATTGAACGCCGAAATGTTATGCTTGAAATTGAGGGTACAGAATCTGTACTTATGCCAAATGAGCAAGTGCGTTGTGACAAATATAAAATTGGCGAACGTTATAAAGTTTTTGTTGTTGAAGTTGCGGACAGTGTAAGAGGTGTGCATCTAGTTGTATCAAGGTCACATCCTGGACTTGTTCGTCGGTTGTTTGAACTTGAAATTCCTGAGATTGCTCAAGACGTAATTGAGATTAAAGCTATTTCAAGAGAAGCGGGTTCAAGGTCTAAAATTGCGGTGCATTCCACAAATCCAGATGTTGACCCTGTTGGAACATGTATTGGACCTAAGGGTATGAGAGTTCAAGGAATAATTGATGAACTCCGTGGAGAAAAAATAGATATAATTAAATATAGCGACGATCCAGGAGAATATGTTAAAAATGCGTTAAGTCCTGCCGATGTTATTGCAATAACCGTTGATGCTGAAAAAAAGATGTGCCGAGCTTTAATCCCTGCAGACCAGCTATCATTGGCTATTGGCAGAGAAGGTCAAAACGTTAGACTTGCCGCACGTTTAACAGGATGGAAAATCGATTTGGGCGTTGCTGAAGAAGCAGATGTTAAATCTGTTGATGAATTGGTTTTGGCTCTTGAAAAGGATGACGTTATTGTCTATGAAAAAGAAGAATCTCTAGGGGATGATGAATAATGCCCGAAAGGATGTGTATGGTTTGCCGCAAAAGGCGTGACAAATCTGAATTTTTACGAATAGTTAGGGTAAAAGGTGAAGAACCTAAAATTGACAAGACTTTTAAGGGACAGGGCAGAGGCGTGTATGTGTGTCAAGATGAAAAATGTCTTAGATTGGCACAAAAAAAACGCATTTTAGAACGTGCATTTTCATGCAAGGTTAAAAATGAAGTTTATGATGAACTTTTGACGGCAATAATTCCTAAATAAAGTCAATTTAAACTCTCCCCATAAAGCAAAGCGACTTATTCGGCTCACGATAAGCGAAATATTAATATATAAAATTTAGTGAGCGTGAAAGGCTTGTGGCTTAACTATGGCAAACAATAGCAAACTTACCAGAATGGTTGGAATGGCAAAAAGAGCAGGAAAACTTGACATAGGTGAGAGTAGAGCAGAAGATAGAATTCGCTCAGGTGAAAGTTTTTTAGTTATTTTATCAAGTGATGCTTCTGCAAATACCAAGAAAAAGTTTAATAATATGTGTAATTTTCGAGAATTACCATTAATAGAATTGTGGGACAGAAACGTCCTGGGTCATTGTATAGGTCGTGAGTTTGCAGTGGTGATTTCGGTTGCTGATGAAGGATTTGCGAAACAGATAATTGCGTTAAACGAGATAGAAGTAAGCGAATTTGGCACAGCCGAATGTAATACACCGCTTAACATAGAAAGGATTGACTGAATATGGATAAAATCAGAGCATATGAGTTATCAAAAGCGTTTGGATTTCCAAGCAAAGAAATCGTGAAGGTTTTGCATGATTACAAGGTTTCTACAAAAAACCACATGAGTGCGCTTGACGAACATGAACTTGACGTTATATTTGAATATTATACACAGAAAAACGAGAGTGAGGATTTTTCTTTGTATGAACCTAAAAAAGAGGAAGTTATTGAAACTGAATCTGAAAACGAGATGCAAAACGAAGAAGGCAGCGGGATTGAAATAATGCCCGAGATGCCGGTTGAAGAAATGGAAATTGGACGAAAAGTTCGACTTGTTGACACACGTGCCGATAGTGTGGATTTAGACAGAATTGATGAAGATAAAATCGCAGAGCTTATACCTGATAACATTGAAGTAGGCGTAAAAAAGCAGAAGATTACCCAAAAAAGCAAACAAAAACAACTCGGAACAAAGAAACAGAAGCAACCAGCTACTGACATTCTTCAGAAAAAAGAGAAAAAAGAAAAGAAAGAAGAAAAAATAGTTGTTTTGGTTCCTGATGAAATCGTTGTGGGTGAACTTGCAGTGAGACTTAAAAGAACGCCCGCAGAAATCATAAAAAACCTTATGGTTTTGGGGATTATGGCTACCGTTAATGAAGTCTTGGACTTTGATACGGCGTCGCTTATTGTTGAAGAATTAAATGGAATCGTTGAAAAAGAAATAATTGTGACAGAAGAGGATAAACTATTTGATGACGTTGAAGATTCACAAGAATCTCTTAAACCTCGTTCACCTGTTGTTGTTGTTATGGGACACGTTGACCACGGAAAGACTTCGCTCCTTGACACAATTCGAAGTGCGAATGTTACAGAAGGCGAGTTTGGCGGAATTACGCAGCACATTGGTGCTCACCGTGTTCGTGTAGGCGATAAGAAAATAACATTTTTGGATACACCGGGACATGAAGCGTTTACGGCAATGCGTGCCAGAGGTGCCTTGGTTACGGATATTGCAATACTTGTTGTTGCCGCTGATGACGGAATTATGCCACAAACAATAGAGGCTATAAATCATGCGAAAGCTGCTGAAGTTTCAATTATTGTTGCAATAAACAAAATTGATAAAGAGGGCGCAAATCCAGATAAAGTAAAACAGGAAATGACGGAATATGGTCTTGTACCTGAAGACTGGGGCGGAGATACCATTTGCGTTGAGGTATCAGCAAAGAAAAATCAAAATATTGATACTTTGCTTGATATGGTAATGTTGGTTGCAGAAATGAAAGAACTTAAAGCTAATCCTGACCGAAAAGCTAAAGGTACGGTTATTGAAGCGCAACTCGACAAGGGCAGAGGTCCTGTTGCAACGGTGCTTGTTCAAAATGGTACTTTGAGAGTTGGCGACATAATTGTTGCTGGAATGACTGTAGGAAGAGTTCGTGCAATGAACGATGATAAAGGCAGAAATGTTAAAAAAGCCGGACCATCTATACCGGTTGAAGTTTTGGGATTGTCTGAAGTTCCTGAAGGCGGCGACACGTTTTACGTTGTTGAAGATGAACGTAAGGCACGTACTGTTGTTGAAACTAGAAAATTTAAAGAAAAACAAGAAAAGCAGAAAAATACAACGGCGATTTCACTTGAAAACTTGTTTGAACAAATCGAAGCTGGAAAAATGAAGGACCTTAATATTATCGTTAAAGCTGATGTTCAAGGTAGTGTTGAAGCTGTTACTCAATCGCTTGTTAGAATCTCAAACGAAGAAGTAAACGTTAATGTTATTCATGGTGCTGTTGGTGCAATTACGGAATCCGATGTTCTGCTTGCAAGTGCATCAAATGCGATTATTGTTGGATTTAATGTTCGACCGGCTGCTGGAGCGGCAGATGCGGCAGATAGTGCGGATGTTGATATTCGTATGTATCGTGTTATCTATGACGCTATTGAAGATATTCAAAACGCAATGAAGGGTATGCTTGACCCTACATTTAAAGAGGCAATACTCGGTCATATCGAAATCAGAACTACGTTTAAGGTTTCTGGAATAGGAACAATTGGCGGTGCGTATGTTACGGACGGTAAGGTTCAGCGTAATAGCTTGGTTCGTGTTGTGCGTGACGGAATAGTTATTCATGAAGGTGAATTGGGTTCGCTTAAACGTTTTAAAGATGATGTAAAAGAAGTTGCCGCAGGATATGAATGTGGTGTGAGTATTGACAAATACAACGACATCAAAGAAGGCGATGTCATCGAAGCATATATAATGGAAGAAATCAAACCCGTATAGGGAGGAAATATAATGGCGAATTATAACAGAATCGATCGCATATCAGAAGAAGTAAAAAAAGAATTAAGTGCGGTTATTCGAGATATTAAAGACCCTAGATTACCAAATATGATATCCGTCGTAGCTGTGAGCGTTACAAAGGATTTGAAATTTGCAAAGGCACATATTAGTATTTTAGGCGATGAAAAAGTTAAAAAAGATGGAATGGCTGCACTTAAAAGTGCAAGTGGTTTTATTCGCAAGGAGATTGGGCATAGAATTAATTTGCGTAATACTCCGGAGTTTACGTTTATTGAAGATGATGGTATAGAATATGGTTCTCATATCAATGAAATCTTAAAGACTCTGTAAACCAAACAGGGATTATAGAGGCTTGACTCAACTTTGTTGTGTCAAGCCTTTGCATATATAGGGAACGGAGGCAAATTATGTTTGAAAAAATTATTGAAACTATCAAAAGTGCATCAAAAATTGCTATATTTACGCATACCAATCCTGACGGTGATGCTATGGGAAGTTCATATTCTCTAAAGCTTGCCTTAAAGGCGATTGGAAAGCGTGCCGAAGTCTATCTTGAAGATGGCTATGAAACGGCGGCGTGGTCGCTTATTCGAGGAAAAGAAAGCGATGGTCTTGAATTTAGTGATTGTGATTTAGCGGTGGCTTTAGATTGTGGTGATGTTTTTAGACTGGGAAGCCATGAAGATGATTTTTTGAAATTTGATAACTCTATTGCCATTGACCATCATATTACACATAAAGAGTTTGCGAAAAGTGGTACGGTTATTGAAAACATTTCATCTACTTGCGAGCTTATTTATGGGCTTTATGTTGAAATGGGAATTTTTATCGATACAGATATTGCCAACAATTTATATATCGGATTAATTAGTGATACCGGGAATTTTAAATATTCGTCAGTTACTTCAAAAACGCATATTGTTGCAGCAAATTTAATCGATTCAGGCGTTAATTTTGCAAATATATCAAAAGTTTTGTTTGATACAAAATCTATGGGTTATTTGAATTTAATGAAGATGGCTATCGAAAAATTAGACGTGTATTTAGATGGTTGTGTAGCAGTGTTACATTTGGCGGAAAGTGACTTCGAAAATGCGGGAATTAGCGAGCAGGGAGCGGTCGGCATTGTGACATTACCGATAAGCATTAAAGGCGTTCAGGTCGGAGTGTATATTCGAACTCGTGCTAATGGTGAATATAAAGTTAGTCTACGGTCAAATAATACGGTCGATGTTGCTGCTATTGCTGATTATTTCGGTGGTGGAGGACATGTTTGTGCAAGTGGGTATACTGCAAAAAATACAACTGTTGAAGAAATAACCAAAAAAGTTTTAACGGAGATTAAAAAGTTAGAGTTGAGGTAAGCTTATGGAAAAAAACGAAAATATTGAAAAAACTGAAAAAATCAAAGAAACCGAAAAAACCAAAAAAGTTTTGAACGGAATTATAAATATCTATAAGCCAAAAGGAATCACATCGCATGATGTGGTTTATAAGTTGCGGAAAATTTTAGGCATTAAAAAAATCGGGCATACCGGAACTCTTGACCCTGATGCAAAGGGCGTGTTGCCTATGTGTATTGGAAGAGCTACCAAAACCGCCGACCTTTTAACAGCGGCAGATAAGCAATATATTGCAGAGGTAACTTTAGGAAGCCGTACGGATACTTTGGACGCCACAGGTGAAATATTAGAAAGTTCCGCTGTTAACGTTACAAAAGAAGATATAGCCATGGTGGTAAAAGGTTTTGTTGGCGAGATTGAACAAATCCCGCCAATGTATTCTGCAATAAAAATAAATGGGAAAAAGCTTTATGAACTTGCACGTGAGGGAAAAGAAGTTGAAAGAAAATCACGAACTGTCTTAATTGGCAGTGTAGAAATTTTAGATTATAATTTAAGTGATAAAAAGTTTACTATGCGTGTGGACTGTTCCAAAGGGACATACATTCGGACCCTTTGCGATGATATCGGTGAAAAATTAGGTTGCTTTGCCCACATGTCCGCCTTAGAACGCACTAAAAGCGGAAGATTTGACCTTGAGCATTCGGTTACTCTTGACGAGGTAGAGCGAAAATTTTCCAATGGAGATGTGAGCTTTTTAACACCAATTGATGAAGTTTTTGCTGAATATCCTAAAATTATTATTACTGCACCAAAGGTGAAAAAAATGTGTAATGGTGTAAATGTTGTCGTTGCAGGACTTGAAGAAGGCATGACATATCGCATATATGATGAAGCAAAAAACTTCCTCACGATTTCGAAACAACTCAATGGAAAACTTAAAACTTTAAATACTTTTTATCAGATTCTTTAGATTTTTATAATAATTTGGATAAACTTTTGATAGCAGGGTGACATTTATGGAAGTGTTTGCAGAAAATCAAAATAATATAAAATTACATAATACAGCGGTAGCGTTGGGTGTTTTTGATGCTATGCACATAGGACATGTGTCAATAATTAAAAAAATGATTGAATATGCAATTGAAAATAGCCTGACATCGTGTGTGTATATGTTTGAAAATTTACCACGAGGCGTTATTAGCGGAAGCGATATTAAAAACGTTTGTACAATCGATAAACGCTTAGAACTTTTAAAAAATCTTGGCGTAGAAGTTGTTATAGTTGAAAAATTTACAACAGAATATCAAAAAATGGAGTATACTGAATTTATTAAAAAGTATTTGATTGATAGGTTTGATGCAAAGTTCATATGCGTTGGATATAACTACCATTTTGGATATATGGGAAAAGGAAACCCTGAAAATTTGGCGGAATATTGCAGAAAATACGGGATTAAGGTTGACGTTGAAAGTTGCATGGGACTAGAAGAAACTGTGTCAAGTACGTACATTCGAGAACTTATTGCAAACGGCGATGTTGGCACAGCGGAAAAATATTTGGGAAGGAAATTTTCAATAGCAGGAAATGTCGCACATGGAAATGCTATTGGGAAAAGTATTGGATTTCCTACAGCAAATATAAATTTACCACCCGGAAATATTATCCCTAAATTTGGCGTCTATGTCGGCGAAACCAAAGTGGGAGATAAATGGTATCCATCAATCACAAATATTGGCGGAAAGCCGACGGTCGAAAATGATTATCAATGTATCGAAACCCATATATTAAATTTTGATGATGATATCTATGGCGATAAAATTGAGATTAGAATATCAAAATTTTTGCGTGAAATCACAAAATTCAAGAACTTGGAAGCACTTAAACTCCAACTCGAAAAGGATAAAAAATTTGCACTTGAAAATAGTGAGGTAAAAAATGAAAGAAATTCTTGATTTGTTCTTAACTTTCGCAAACATTGGCGTCACTACTTTTGGCGGTGGCTATGCAATGCTTCCGATATTAGAACGAGAGGTTGTGGATAAAAGAAAATGGGCGACAAGCGAGGAACTTATGAATTATTTTGCCGTGGGTCAATGCACGCCCGGAATTATTGCGGTCAACACAGCGACTTTTATTGGCTATAAAAACAAGGGTATTTTAGGCGGAATTGCGGCAACAGTTGGTGTGGTTTTTCCATCTCTTGTGATAATAATGGTGATTGCGGCGTTTATTCAAAACTTTGCTGAGCTTGAAATCGTTTCACATGCATTTGCCGGAATTCGTGCAGTAGTTGCGGTAATTGTTGTAAATGCCGTGATAAAGTTTTTCAAGGCGGGATGCAAAGACTTTACGGGCGTTTTAATTTGCATTATGGCATTTGTGGCAGCAGGAATATTTAATATTTCGGCAATATATGTAATAATTGGTGCGATTACGCTTGGAATCATTGCAGGAAAACTTGGAGGTATAAAACAATGATATATCTTCAACTTTTTATAGAATTTTTCAAGACCGGACTTTTTTCGATTGGCGGCGGATTGGCAACTTTACCATTTTTATATAACATATCTGCAAAATATCCCGAATGGTTTACGTCTGATATGTTAGCGGACATGCTTGCGGTATCTGAATCCACGCCGGGGCCGATGGGAATCAATATGGCAACGTATGCGGGATTTCATACAAGTGGAATTTTAGGAAGTTTAGTGGCAACGTTTTCGTTAGTTTTGCCAGCGTTTGTTGTCATAATAATTGTAGCGAAAGTTTTGGATAAATTTAACGAAAGCAAGATTGTAAAGTGGTCATTTTATGGTTTGCGTCCTGCTGTGGCAGGGCTTATTGCCGTTGCCACTTTAGAGGTTTTAAAGGTTTCGGTGTTCACTTTTGATATTTTTGCTGAAACGGGGAATATTATAGACTTAATATCAATAAAGTCATCTATTTTATTTGCAATAATATTTGTGATGTTTAGATTTAAAAAGCTTAAAAACTTGCATCCTATTATTTATATTTTGGCGGGTGCAATAATTGGGGTAATATTCAAGTTTTAAGGCGGGAGCGGCGTATGAGAAAACAAGAAAAATTTTCATCAAATCTGGGTTTTTTACTTGTGGCGGCAGGCTGTGCAATTGGACTTGGAAATGTTTGGAGGTTTCCATATATTACGGGTCAATATGGCGGTGCGGCATTTGTGCTTGTGTATTTGTTGTTTTTGGCAATTTTAGGACTTCCAATAATAATTATGGAATTATCAGTTGGGCGTGCAAGTGGTCGCAGCATTGCAAAATCTTTTGAAGTCCTAGAACCTAAAGGTTCGAAATGGCATCTGTTTTCGTGGTTTGGCATGGCAGGGAACTATCTCTTAATGATGTTTTACACAACAATTGGAGGCTGGATACTGTCATATCTTTTGATGATGATAAAAGGCGATTTTGTAGGCAAATCTTCTGAACAAGTTTCTGCCGTTTTTGTGCAATTGACTGGCGACCCCGTTGCCCTGGTTGTTGGAATGGTTATTATCGTTTTAATTGGGTTCGGAGTATGTTCGCTTGGCCTTCAAAAAGGCGTTGAAAAAATCACAAAGTTCATGATGCTTGCATTGTTTGGAATTTTAATTGTGCTTGTGGTCAAGGCGGTGACTTTGGACGGAGCAAAAGAAGGTCTGAAATTCTATATGATGCCAAATTTAAATGCAATCCGTGAACACGGCGTTGGCGAAATGATATTTGCCGCAATGGGACAAGCCTTCTTTACTTTAAGCATAGGAATTGGAAGTATAGCAATATTTGGAAGCTATATAGGAAAAGATAGGCGTTTAACAGGAGAAGCGGTTAAAATTGCCGCACTTGATACATTTGTGGCAATTATGGCTGGGCTTATCATATTTCCAGCGTGTTCGGCGTTTAATGTTGACCCACAAAGCGGACCGGGATTGGTTTTCCAAACACTCCCTAATATATTTAATTCAATGTCAGGCGGAAGAATTTGGGGAATTTTGTTCTTTGTGTTTATGGCGTTTGCGGCCTTGTCAACGGTTATTGCTGTATTTGAAAACGTCATTTCTTTCGCAAATGACCTTTGGGGCTGGAGTCGAAAAAAGGCGATATTGATAAACCTTGTAGCAATCATTGTATTGTCGCTTCCTGCCACACTGGGATTCAATCTTTTAGATTTTATAAAGCCGTTTGGCGAAGGAAGTACAATACTTGATTTGGAGGATTTTATTATTAGTAACAATCTTTTGCCTTTAGGTTCGCTTGTGTACCTTACATTTTGTGTGACACGATATGGCTGGGGATGGGATAATTTTATCGCTGAAGCTAATGAAGGCGTGGGAATGAAATTCCCTAAAGCTATGCGACTTTATCTAAAATATCTGTTACCGCTATTGATTATTTATATCTTTGTTTATGGATATATAGATAAGTTCTTTTAAGGATATTTTGTATTTTGAAAAGTTGCCCATGTTTAACGAAGATGGAACAGAAAAAGAATAATTTAAACCACCTCAAAATGAAATTCATTTTGAGGTGGTTTTGTGTTTATTGGGTTATGAATGAAGGGTTAAGCTGCTTGTGTTTTCAGCACGGTATTTTGCAGGAGTTAAACCAACAATGGATTTAAATTGTGCCGTAAAGTTACTCTTGCTTAAATATCCGACTTCATATGAAATCTCATAAACGGATTTATTGCTTGAACGCAACATTATTTTTGCTTGATTTATGCGATAGTTTACAAGATACTCGTACGGCGTTGTCCCCATTTGTTTCTTAAAAAGTCGTATGAAGTGATATTTCGAAATATTAACAGTGTTTGTCATATCATCAATCGAAATTTGGTCACGATAATTTTTATGTACAAAATCAATAACTGCCCGTATATCGGTATAATGTGCGTGATTTTTAGGCGTACGAAGGTTTAGAGAAAGCTTGTTTATTAGTATTTGCGTAAGCATGTCGGAAATGTCATTTGAAATTTGAGCAGACGAAATCAAATCATTTCGTGGTGCAAGTGTAGCCAAGTATGAAAAATATTGCGTAAATTTTTCAGGTTCGGCTACCTCTAAAATTGCACAGGATTCGTCATTTATGTGTTTTGCAAGGGCATCTGCTCCAGAACCGCCAAAGTGAATCCATTTAAAGTTCCACGGAACGGCGGTCGGCTCATACCGATGGTGCGTATTGCATTTTACAACCACTACACTGTTTAAAGGCAGGTCGAATTTCTTGTCATTAATCGTAAGCTCGGCAGAGCCGGCGGCAGTGAAAATTAATTGATACCCTGATTTATTATCACGCTCAGTAAAAAAATCCGAGCCTGCATAAAAATCGCCTAGTTCAGTTAAATAAAACGGCATATCTTTAACAGCGTCGGTTTCGGTGGTAATGAACCATTTTGACTTTTTGTCAATATCCAAATCGTATTCAAGCATGCAAATCACCCCAAAGATCTTATAATATTTATAGTATACACTATTATTTAAGAAAAAGCAATAATTTGATATATATAAGCAACAAATGCAGTTGAAATTTTTTTATTAATAAACTAAAATAAAGCAACAGCAAAATTTAATTTGCCGCTGCTTTATTTTATTATAGTTATTTTATTAAACTAAATGTACGATACGATAATTTCACATTTGCCATTAATTTCGCATTTGCCATTTTGTGCGGGGATAAAAATGCTATCACCTTTTGTAAAATCTATGGTGGTAGAGGAGAGCGTAAGCCTTCCGCTTCCATCTGTAACAATAATGGATTTGAAACTTTCTTCCGTAATATTTATAAAAGCGGAGGTTTCAATGCTGAATTTTTGGACAGTGAAATAGTTGCATGAGGCCAAAAGATTTTCACAAAACCCTTCATGAACTTGCACTTCTCCACTGGTATCTGAGTTTGTGCTAGGAATAAGTCGTGAAACATCAATGGCTTGTCGTACATGGAGGTCACGGGTTTTCCCGCTTGAATCACGGCGGTCATAATCGTATACTCGATAGGTGGTGTTTGAGTTTTGTTGAATTTCACAAATCACAATACCTTTACCGATTGCATGAATAGTTCCGGCTTCAATAAAAAATACGTCACCTTTTTTGACTTCGACACGATTTAAAACATCTAAAAGGGTGTTGTCATTGATTTTGGCTTCAAATTCATCACGTGAAAGTTCGGTGTTTACGCCGTAATATAGATATGCACCGGGGTTAGCATCTAGTATATACCACATTTCGGTTTTGCCGTATTCGCCTTCGTTTTTGAGAGCGTATGTATCATCAGGGTGAACTTGTATTGATAAACTTTCCTTTGCATCGATAAATTTAATAAGTATTGGAAAATAATCGAATTTTTCAGCTTTTGTACCGAGAATTTTCTCGCCGTGTTTATCAATATATTGCGAAAGTGTACATCCTGTGTCATCACCGCTTGAAACGATGCTTTGTCCATCTTTATGAGTGGAAAGTTCCCAGCTTTCGGCAACTTTGGAAAGGTCACTGACCTTTCCAAAGTCTGTTTTAAGTTTTGTTCCGCCCCAAAGATAATCCTTGAAAACGGGTGAAAGTTTAATAGGTTGCATAGGTTCCTGCCTTTCTGTTACGCCAAAACGCTTTTGATATAATCGGCAATTTCAGGAACTTGACAATTTGGGAAAAATAGGTCAGCAAATTTTTCACCGCTTACGGCACCTTTAAGAAGGTCTTGGTCAATATTCTTCAAAACATACATAATATCGTGATGTGTAATCTTTTTTACATCATCAAGGATTTTCTTGTTTGCCTGCTCCGGAATTGCACGTTCTCTAGGATATCCAAGACCAAATTCGCCGGAGAATAATTTTTCAAAGGTATAGGTTAAGTTAAGTTCTGCACCCCAACCAAAGCCTTGTGCAAACGGCATAGCGATTGCATTACCGTTGTTAACCTGTGAAAACAAGTATGCATCAAGGGCATCGGTTACGTGACCGCACAAAACGTTTGGAAAAGAGTTAAGGGCAAGCATTGCACCTTCACCTGTGCCACAGCCGGTAACAACAAAGTCAACAGCCTTTGAGTTTAAAAGGATAGCGGCAAGGATTCCGTTTTGAACGTATGTAAGTTGTGTTGCATCGTCGCCAGAATACATTCCGAAGTTTAAAACTTCATGACCTTTAGGTTGTACAACTGAAGTAAGGGCATCGCAAATAATACTATTTTTTGCGGCTTGTGAATTTTCATTAATTAAAGCAATTTTCATTATAGACACTCCTTCAAATTTGATTTATAATAGTAGTGCAACAAACTTTAATATTGCATTACATATAGTATAAATGTAGAACGTAGTTTTGTCAATGAGTGTATGATAAATTTATTTTGATAATTAAAAGAGAGGATGGTAATATTATGAATTATTATTTAGCGGTAGATATCGGAGCATCAAGTGGACGTCATATATTAGGTAGTATGCAGGACGGAAAGCTTGTGCTTGAAGAGGTTCATCGTTTTAAAAATGGACTTACTGAAAAAAACGGACATCTTTGTTGGGACTTTATACATCTTTTTTCAGAGATTAAAAAAGGACTTAAAAAATGCTCAGAAATTGGAAAAATTCCTGTAACTATGGGGATTGACACATGGGGCGTCGACTTTGTTTTACTTGATAAAGATAATAAAGTTTTGGGCGATACCGTGGCATATCGTGATAAGAGAACCGAATTTATGATGGATGAAGTTTCAAAAATCGTATCTGATTCGGAATTATATGAAAGAACAGGAATTCAAAAGCAAAGTTATAACACAATTTACCAATTGCTTGCTATACATAAAAGCAATCCTGAAATTATTGAAAACGCCACTACTTTTTTAATGACACCTGAATATTTTAATTTTCTTCTTACAGGTGAAAAGAAAAACGAGTATACAATTGCCAGCACAACGGGGCTTTTAAACCCTCGAACGCATGAATGGGATATGGAATTAATTGAAAAACTTGGTTATAAAAAAGAACTCTTTAAGCCACTTAATGCACCAAAAACGGTTGTTGGAGGATTTACGAAGGAGGTTCAAGACGAGGTTGGTTTTGACTGTACCGTAATTTTACCACCGACGCATGATACGGCATCTGCTGTTTTGTCTGTGCCTGCCACCACACTTGATAATGTTTACATAAGTTCCGGGACGTGGTCGCTTATGGGCGTAGAGAGTATGACACCAAATTGCACTCCTGAAAGCCAAGCTGCAAACCTTACAAACGAAGGCGGAATTGACTATAGGTTTAGATATCTTAAAAATATCATGGGATTATGGATAATCCAGTTTATAAAACGTGAGTATGGCGAGAAATACAGTTTTAATGATTTAGAAATTTTAGCTAGAGAAAATGCGGATTTTAACTCTAAAATTGACGTTAACGATTCAAGGTTTTTATCGCCAAAGAGTATGATTGCCGCTGTACAAAGTTATTGTTCTGAACATAACATGCGTGTCCCTGAAACTGTTGGCGAAATTATGCAGTGTGCGTATATAAGCTTAGCGTATAGCTATTCTGAAACGGTTAAGGAGATTGAAAAAATCACAAAGCATACGTATCAGGCAATTAACATTGTTGGCGGAGGTTCACAAGATGGATATTTAAATGAGCTTACCGCAAAAGCCACTGGAAAAACGGTATATACAGGTCCTGTAGAGGCGACCGCTCTTGGAAATATTTTAACCCAAATGTTAAGCCAAGAGACTGTTAAATCAGTTGATGAAGCACGTGAAATAATTAGAAAATCATTTGATATTAAAAAAATAGAAATCTAAGTTTTATAAAATATTTTAAAAACGGAGTGCGTAAATATGAATAGATATGATGAAGCAAAGAAAATTTATGAAAAATTTGGAGTCGACACCGATTCCGCAATAAAGGTACTGGAAGAAATCCCGATTTCAATGCATTGTTGGCAGGGCGATGACGTTGGTGGTTTTGAAAATCTAAGCACACTCAGCGGTGGAATTCAAGCGACCGGCGATTATCCGGGAAAGGCAAGAACTCCAAAGGAGCTTATGGCGGATATAGATAAGGCTTTATCTTTAATCCCAGGAAAGCATAGAATAAACCTCCATGCGAACTATGCAGTGTTTGAAGACGGAGAAGTTGTTGACCGTGATAAGTTAGAACCTAAACATTTTAAGGCGTGGGTTGACTTTGCAAAGGAGCGGGGTCTTAAACTCGACTTTAACCCAACGATGTTCTCACATAAAAAGGCGGAACGCTTGACTCTTTCAAGTCCAAAAGATGATATTCGAAAGTTTTGGGTTGACCATTGTATAGCTTGTATAAAAATTGCGGAATATTTTGCAACTGAACTTGGCGGGTCTTCACTTGTAAACATTTGGATTCCTGATGGATTTAAGGATATTCCTGCTGATAGAATGGCACCTCGTGCAAGGCTTAAAAAATCATTAGACCAAATTTTGGCAGTTCCATATGATAAATCAAAGGTCGATGTGGCGGTAGAATCCAAAGTCTTTGGCATTGGCGTTGAATCGTACACGGTTGGCTCTCATGAATTCTACATGAACTATGCGGCGAAAAATAACATTCTATGTTTGCTTGATAATGGACATTATCATCCAACTGAATTTGTTTCTGACAAAATTCCGTCAATGCTATTGTTTTATAAAAAGATTGCATTGCACGTTACACGCTCTGTGCGTTGGGATAGTGACCATGTGGTTTTGTTTGATGATGAGACCCGTGAGATTGCAAAAGAGATTGTTCGAAACGATGCAACCGACCGTGTTTTGCTGGGTCTTGACTTTTTCGATGCAAGTATTAATCGTGTCTCGGCATGGGTTATTGGTATGCGAAATATGCAAAAAGCGTTATTAAACGCATTGTTACAGCCAATCGAGTATATGCGTGATTTGCAAGAATCTGACAAGCTTACTGAGCTTATGATGCTTAGTGAAGAACTCAAAACTGCCCCAATTGGCGATGTTTGGGAATATTTTTGCACTAAGAATAACGTCAAAAGCGACAAGAGTTGGTTTGAAGATGTAATGAAATATGAAGAAGATGTGTTGCTTAAAAGATAGAATGAAATATTAAAATGAAATATTAAAATAAATAGAATTCCACCATATTAAAGTCCTCGAGGACTTCAATATGGTGGTTTTTTATGATATATAGCAATTTGAATTAATGACGACCAATAAAAGTCAAATTGCTTTTATACCTATTTCAATTTATTTGTTAGCAGTATTACACAATAAATAACATAACTAGGCAGATGACAAAATGTTAAAAAATGTGATACACTTTAAATAAAGACATTTAAAATACATAATAAATTTAAGAGAGTTATAAGGAGCAAGAGAGATAGACCTCTGTGTTTCACCTTTCTTTTTAACTTGACACTGCGTGTCTTTTGTGCTATATTTGACATAATTTAAGAGAAAATCTAGTATGAGAGGTGGGGAGAAATATTTTCAAGTTATTAGGAAATAAAATAAAGTGGCTTACTCTTCCCGTTGTAGGAGGCCTTCTTATATTACTTTTTGTAAGTTTGTATTCAAATGTTTCAGATGCGTTTATTGAAGATTATACAGTAAAATCTTTGGGCTTTTCAAAGCAGATTGCAAAGAGTTTTAGCCTTGAACTTCAAAGAGTTGAGAGTTCGATTCAAAACTTTGTTAATAAAGAAATGAAAAATGAAAATAATTTTACTACATACAAAACTATATTTAATCAAAAATTAAACGAAATAAAGGGTAGTAGTAATAATATTGTGGGGGCATTTGTTCTTAGAAAGGGAGAAATTTTATACACGACCGACAGTTATTATAAAGATATTGCCACTGAAAATTTAATGACCGAGATTAAAGATGAACCTTTGTGGCAGGTGGTAGGATTATCAAATGAAAACTATGTTTCACATAAGAAAAATATTTTTGTATATTGCATCCCTATAAAATTTGAAAACGCCGAAATTGACACAATGCTTTGCGTTGACGTTGCATGCGTTTAGCTATTTTCGAGTTTCGACACAGATAATTTATTTTTAAAGTATGCTTCTATAGTTTTGTCCACTAATGATAATAATATTTATTTAAAAGGCAATCAGTCCTTAAAATCACTGGAAGCCGGTTCACATGTTTTTGATTCTGACGGCAACTTATATTATAAAAATCAAATCGAAAATGAAAACTATTGTATGGGTTTTCGCCTTCCGTTCTATAGTGTAAATAAAAACTTGACATATATTAAAGTGGTGTTTGGTGTATTGTGGGTCATAATAATGACACTTTGTTTTTTAACCATTTCAAAGTTTTATAAAACGCTTAGTGGAATGTTAGTTGAACTAGACGAAAAAATCGAAGACTATATCGAGACGAAAAAATAGAATGGAGGTAAAGCTGAAATGTTAAAAATTCTGGTAGTTGATGATGAGTATTTGGTTAGGCTAGGCATAAAAGAAACCATAGAGTGGAAAAAATACGGCTTTGAAATATGTGGAGAGGCACGTAATGGCGAAGAGGGATTTGAAAAATATTTAGAGCTGAAACCAGACATCATAATTACAGATATACGAATGAAAAAGGCGACGGGACTTGACTTAATACGAAAGATTAAAAATACAAATGATTTTAAAGGCGAAATTGTAATTTTGACGGCGTATAGTGAGTTTGATTATGTTAAAACGGCACTGGAGAATGGGGCGGCGGCATATATATTAAAACCTATACAAGAAAAAGAATTGATTTCTACAATGCTTGAAGTTAAAGAA
Source organism: Oscillospiraceae bacterium (assembly GCA_036658075.1). Classification (GTDB taxonomy): domain Bacteria; phylum Bacillota; class Clostridia; order Monoglobales; family Monoglobaceae; genus JAVXFE01. The sequence continues at coordinate 10,560 of JAVXFE010000001.1, read as the reverse complement.
AAAATTGTTAAAAGGCGAAAAGAAAATCATATTATAAAAAATCTTTCAGGTCACGTGCCATACTTAAAAAATAAATTTCTCTTTAATATTTTAAATGGTACAACTGTGAATATTAAAGAAATTAAAGAAAATTGTGAATTTTATGAAATTGAATTACCTAAAGAAGAGTTTACTGTGGCAAGTATAAGAGTTGATAACATCCAGGCTTTATCGGTGGCAAAATCAATGATACAGGAGAATTTGACCGAAACGGTTGAATATTGCAGTTGTATGCCGGACGGATTAAAATTAATAAGTTGTATGCCGGACGATTTTTCCATGGCACTTGTTATTTTTTATCACGATGACAATTATAAGCTTTTGAAATCGTCATTTTCAATTTTAGTAAATTTCCTCACAAGCATAAAAGACCAATTCCAAGCAGGAAGCGGTGAGACGGTTTCTATTGGCTATTCCGGCGGATATGTTGGAATAGAGAATATTGCAAAAGCCTACAGTGAAGCCCATAAAGCCGCAATGTATAAAAGTTTCGTTGGAAACAACTCGCTCATTTCCTTTGATAGTGTGCCTCGAGAAATGAGCGGGGCTTTGGTTATTTCAAATAGTGATATAAACGCTGTTTTAGCGGCAATCCGAAGTGGAGACAGAGATGAAGCATTTTCGATTCTTAATAAATTTTATGTAAAGATAAAAAATACGCCAGCTATTGATGTTGAAAGCCTTCGAGATGTTGTCCTTGAAATGATAATTATTTTACTTAGATATACTTTTGAAAACAACGATGCCATAGATGATATTTATGGTCGAAATCTTTTGCCATATAACGAAATTAAAACCCTTGAAACCGTCGATGACATTATTAAATGGATAAACGCTATCGTGGGAAAAATGTTTTTAAAAACTAAAGATAAAGATGATGAACAGAGCAAGAAAGTTATAGATATAATAAAACGTGATTATGCATCTGCAATTACCGTACAGCAAGTTGCTGACGAACTTTACATAAGTGCGTATTATCTTATGCATATTTTTAAAGAGCAAACAGGAAAAACTTTTAATCAATTTGTAACTGAATATAGAATAAAGCGGGCAAAAGAATTTATAAAACGTGATGAGTATAAGATTTATGAAATAGGAAGCATGGTTGGGTATAAAGACCCCACATATTTTAGCTATATATTTAAAAAGGTTACAGGTGAAACGCCTAAAAAATACGCCAAAAGCCATAATGTTTTATCATTAAACGAGAGGTCATAAGATATGCTAAATTCTTTTAAAACTAAAATGCATTGCATTAATATGACTATTAAAAACTTTTTTCTAAACGGAAAAATAAATTCCAGGTTACTTATAATAATTATGCTTTTTACGATTATTCCCATCATTTTAACTTATATGATTACGGATGGGTTTATTAAAAATGTTATATTAAAAACATATATGCCAAGTTACCTAGAAGGGATTTATACAAGTATAGAAAAAAACATTAATAATTACTTTGTCCAGATTAATAACTTTTCTACTGTTGTGAATTCAGATAGCGAAATTTATAATACATGGCTTAATGCTGAAAGTTCTAATAAAGATAAGGAAAATAAAATTTCGGAGATTTTAAAATATCATCTCCGAAATAATAAATATATTTTGAATGTCCAGTTAATAACAAACACTAATCAAGTTATTAATGGCTTTGATGAAACACTCCCTCATATTGGCGATAATTTTAAAGAAAAGATAAAACCTGCGAATATTGCTATTTATGATGATATTGTTAAAAATCAAAACGGTGATAATATGATTGTTTTAGGTAAGAGGCTTTATAATTATAACACTGGATATTTCTTAGGATATATGTATATTTATATTAATGAATCGTCTATTACATCGACTTATGAAGATGTGGTCACTAGCGGAACAGATATATTTATTATAAATAGAGATAAAATCCTTTCGCACGCAGATAGCTCTAATGTTGGAAAAGTAATGATGCTTCCATATGAGATTAAAGATAATCGACGGATTGATGACACTGTTTATAGGGTTCATAATTTAAATATCGACACAAACCCCGAACTTGACCTAAAGATTATAAGTATGATGTCATACGAACATTTATACAGCTTTGTAGGTGAGCTTAAAGGAAAAATAACTTTAATAATTATTGTGGCAATTTTATTGTCGCTTCTTTTATCATTTATTATATCAAATTCGCTTATACGTTCGATTAATGAACTAAAAAACAAAATGGAACTGTTTGTTTCAGGGAGAGCGGATAATGTGCGTTTTAAGTTTCGTGAACTTGCGGCACTTGAAAAAAGTTTTGATAAAATGGTTTTTGAAATTAATAATTTAATAGAAAAAAACAATGAAGAAAAAGAAAAACAACGTATAGCGGAAATGAAAGCACTTCAGGCACAAATCAATCCACATTTTATATATAACGCACTAGACGCAATTCAGTGGCACGCAAAACTTAAAAAGCAAACATACATTGCGGATATGATTTATGCACTTTCGTCGTTTTTCAGAATTAGCTTACATAAAGGTGATAGTGTTATAAAAGTTTGGGAAGAGGTTAAATATGTAAAGAGCTATATGGAAATTGAAAAAATGCGTTTTCCTGACCTTTTTGATGTAATTTATCATGTGGATGATGAAATATTAGAATGTAATATTCCTAAAATAGTTCTCCAGCCTATGTTCGAAAACGCTATTAAACATGGGTTTGAAGATATGGAAGAAGGCGGACTTATTATTCTTACCGGATATCGTGATAAAGATGGGGACGTTATGTTCGAAATAGAAGATAATGGGAAAGGACTGGAGTTTGACCCGCTTAGTGCAGAGCGAAAGAGTAGCGGTTATGGCGTTCGAAACGTTCAGGAGCGATTAATCCTTGAATATGGTGACGGCTATGGGCTTACATATCATTCAATTAAGGGTGAATGCACTTGGGTTGGAGTGAAAATAAAATTTAGTAAATAATTTATAGAAGGAGCTTTGGAATTTAACTTTTCCGAGCTTTTTCTTTTGTATAAAATTGTGATATATTTGCTTGTAACAGAATTTCACAAGAAATAACATGTTTGTCAAGATGACAATAGATAAGGAAATGTGCTATTATTAGTCCAAGGAGATGATGATAATGAAAAAGTTTAAAAAAGTAGTTACAACAATCGTGGCGTTAGCTGTTTTAGGTACAGCCTTAACAGGCTGTGGAAATACAGCAAACACTACAGGAAAGACGGACGGAGGCACCGATAAAATTAAAATATCGATAGGTGAATGGCCAACAGAAAACCGTCCTTTGGAAGTAGAGAGATTTAATAAAATGCTTAAAGAAATGAACGAAAAATATCCAAACATCGAAGTCGTTCCTGATGAATGGGCATATGATGTGGCATCGTTTGTTCCAAAGGCGACAAGTGGTCAGCTTCCAACAATGTACACAACGTTTCATACAGAAGTTAAAAAAATCATAGACGCTGGCTTTTCGGCGGATATAACAGAGGAACTTAAAAAAGTAGGGTACTTAGAAAAAATGAATCCTGATTTGGTTGACCTAGTGAAAAAAGACGGAAAAGTTTTCGGAATCCCAAGAGATGCATATTCTTTAGGCTTAACCGCTAATGTTGAACTCTTCAGACAAGCTGATTTGCTTGATGAAAACGGAGTTCCAAAGTTTCCTAAGACATATGAGGAGCTAGCACAAACCGCTTCTACTATTAAACAAAAAACAGGAAAAGCGGGAATGGTTTTGCCGACTATTAATAATTGTGGTGGTTGGCATTTTATGAACATCGCATGGTCGTTCGGCACCGAGTTTATGAAACAAGAAAACGGAAAATGGAAGGCTACATTTAACAGCCCTGAAACTGTTGCGGCACTTCAATATGTAAAAGATTTGAAGTGGAAATATAACGCACTTCCTGATAACGCTTTAATTGATATTCCTGAAATGCAAAAACTTTTTGCAACCGACCAAGGGGCAATGTATTTTAGTGCTCCACCGGATGTTCAACTAGTAGAAGTTTATGATATGGATAAGAAAAAGTTTTCTGTTGGTGCCGTTCCTGAAGGCCCTAAAGGTAAATATTCACTGACCGGTGGCAAGGCGTATATGTTTAATCCAAATGCAACACCAGAGCAGATTGATGCATGCTTGAAATGGCTTACGATTACAGGCGAATCGCCGGAGATAAACGATGATCAGAAAAAAGCCATTGACACGGCATTAAAAACACAAGCAGATGATGGTCAAATCGTTGGTATTTATACCGAAGGTGCATGGAAAGACGATGAAAGACTTAAATTTGTAGCTGAAACCACAGGCAAATATCAAAACATCGAGACAAAAATGTTTGAACAATATATGAAAAACGATGGCGTTAAAATTCGCCCTGAAGAACCTATGAATTGCCAAGAACTCTATAAAATTTTAGATGCATGTATCCAGGAGGTTATAACCGAAAAGGATTCAGATCCAAAAGCTTTAATAGAAAAGGCAAACTCTGATTTCCAACAAAATTACCTAGATAAAATTTCGTAAATTAATATCAGCCATAAGAGGGCAGTGACCTGTTTTTGAAAGTAAGACACGAACTGCCCTTGGTGCTAATATAAAGAGGAGTGAGCTGTTTTGCAAGCAACGCAAAAAAATAAAAATATAGGCGTTAATACCGGCTTTAAAAAAGTAGTGTATAACAATTGGAAAAACTGGATTTTATTATTTCCAAGTGTGCTGCTTTTCTACTTTTTCGTATGGAGACCAATCGCAACGGGAATTGGTCTTTCGTTTTTTAGATTAGAAAATTATCATCCTGTTGAATTTGTAGGTCTACATAATTACTTTGACGTCATGAAAGATACCTTGTTTATAAAAACACTTTGGAACACAGTTGGTTATGTTTTTTGGTCGCTTTTAATAGGCTATTTACCGCCGATTATTATAGCAATTTTATTAAATGAAGTGGTACATCTAAAAAGTCTATTTAAATTTTCAATCTATTTTCCAACAATTGTTCCAACAGTAGCGGCAGCACTTATATGGTACTTTATGTTAATGCCGGGCGAGGGTGGAATTTTTAACATGTTTCTTGGAAAGGTCGGACTTCCACCATCTCAATGGTTACAGGATAAAAATCTTACAATCCCACTTATTATCACAAGCATGACATGGCGTGGGTGTGGAGCAACAATGATTATGTATCTCGCCACTTTGCAGGGCGTAAATCAGGAACTTTATGAAGCCGCAACAATTGATGGAGCGGGATTTTTCGTAAAACTTAGATACATAACATTTCCATATATTTCACCAATTATGGCGTTATTATTAGTCCGCCAAATAATCGGAGTATTCCAAGTTATGGTAGAGCCTATGACTATGACAGGGGGCGGTCCAAACAATGCCTCTGTATCACTTGGATTACAGGGTTACAATTACGCATTTGTATATTTCCAGCCTGAACGTGCTTTAGCGTTAGGGGTTATAACATTTGTTATACTTATGGGCGTTACGGCTTATTACTTTAAAATTAATAAAAAACTAGAAGGGTAGGGGATAAATATGAAAGCCTTTGATGAAAAACAGACAGGATTATTAACATCGCTGGATTTGAAAAGTCTCCGAAGCCGAATTGGATACTGGTGCATAGTGGGATTTATAGTTTTAGTTAGCATAATATGCATATTCCCACCACTTTGGGTATTTTTATCTAGTTTTAAAGATGTTAAAGAATTTTTAAGCATACCACCAACGATTATTCCTCATTCTTTCCATCCTGAAAAATTAGTGGAGGTTTGGAAAAGCATGAACTTTGGGAAATATTACATAAACACTTTTTATTTAGCTATTGGCGAACTTGTGTTTTGTATATTTTTTAACGGACTTGCAGGATACGTTATTTCGAGATTAAAGCCAAAGGGGTCGATGTTATTTTTCTCCTTGGTTCTTTGGAGCATGATGCTGCCGACATCGGTTAGTATGGTTCCGTTATTTATGTCATTTATCGATTTCCCGATTTTCCATTTTAGTATGCTGAATTCATATTTCCCTATGTGGTTAATGGCGGGAGCGAACGCTTTTAATGTATTGTTATTTAAAAACTTCTTCGATTCGATTCCTATGTCGTATTTAGAAGCGGCACGAATTGATGGCTGTAGTAACTTAGGAATATTTACAAGAATAATTTTACCGCTTTCAAAGCCAATTATTATGGTTGTTGCTATATTCTCGATTAACGCATCGTGGGAATCATTCTTCTGGCCATATTTGGTAATAAAAGATAAAAGTTTAACAACAGTAGCGGTACAGCTTTTTAAAATGAAGGCAACTGGTTTTGCGATGGACAAATATATGATTGTTTTGTTATTTTCAATTTTACCACCGGCAATTATATTCTTGTTCTTCCAAAAATACATAATGGAAGGCGTCACAATGAGCGGTATAAAAGGGTAAAAATTTTAAAGGAGAGTGTATATATAATGAAAAAAATATCAGCTTTTTTATGTGTATTAACTATGATTTTTACGTGTATTTCAGGAGGAACAACAGCTTTTGCCACAACTTCTAATAAAGTTCTAAGCGGCAATAAATTATCAGATACAGGAGTAGACAAAGAGTATAAAACGGCAGGGGTCATACAAACAAACGCATCATACGAATGGACGGCGGACAGCGATGCAGAATTAAAGACTAATGATAGAGCAAACGCTAAAATGACCAGTGGCAGCTGTGATGTAACAACCGCAGAAGTAGTCACAAACACGGCTTGGGATGCCCCAGGCACATCAACAATAATATTTAACCTCGGTAGAACGTACAAGGTGAATCAGGTTGACGTGTGGTCGGTAAATACAGCAAACGATAAAATGGGCAATTTTACTGTTTCAACCTCTGTGGATGGAGTATCATATACAGAAAAAGGAACAGGAACGGGAGACGCAGCTCAGCCAAGCGTCTATAAGACGACAGCAACTTTAACATCATCAGAGGCACAATATGTAAAAATAACTATTTACAAAGGTGCGGGCTATAAGATGGTTATAGGTGAAGTTTTAGTTTTAGGTGATGAAGCCGCTGACCCAAAAGCGGGTCTAAGAGACAAAATTAAAGAGGCAGAAAAATACACGGCTGCTGGTCTTTCAGAGGTATATAGCTCCGTGACATACAATGCTTTAACCACCGCTATTGCGACAGCTAATGGCGTAATCGGAAACGCAGGTGCAACATCGGGGGATATTACAAACGCAATTACGGCACTGGATAGTGCCATTAAAGGACTTCAGTATAACTTTGCTAAAAACGTGCTATCTTCAAATAAGCTAGATACAGGTTCAGGATATCCGGAAGTCTTTAAAAATAACTCGACCTATGCTTTTAAAAGCGGACATAAGGATATAATTAATAATCCTAACGTTTCAACACTTTTAACAGATGGAAGAATCGCTGAGGGAGATACCGCCGGCGAGGCTCTACTTTGGGGAGGCTGGGACGATGGAACGCCAGCTGTGGCGGAGTTTGATTTAAAGGGACAATTTTATATTACCGATGTAGATGTGTATTCTTTATTTGACCCAGCTCCTAAATTTATGGGTGAATTCGATGTAGAACTTTCTACCAATGGCGTAGATTTTACAAGAATTTTTACGGCAAAATCACCTGAACATACCGGTGGGGCAAAACTTGTAAAAACTCATGGCGAGTGCATTCCACAAAAGGCGTCACATGTGCGAATAACCATGAAAAACGGAGCAGGTTCTCATCAAATGGTTTTAGGTGAAGCTGTGATACAAGGACTTTCAACCATGGTTGATAAAAGTGCTTTATTAACAGAAATAAATTCCGCAAAAGCTCTCGATAAGACTATCTTTACTATTGCAACGTGGGAAAATGTTGAAAAATCTTTGGCGACGGCAACTACTGTATATAAAGATGAAAATGCAACGGCGACTCAGGTCGAAAATGCTATAACAGCAATTAAAACAGCAGTGGGAGGCCTTAAATATCTTTATGATACAAAAGTAATAAGTGATAACGCTCTATCGCCAACAGAGATAGAAACTTTGTATCCTATGGGGATTGAACAGACAAACGTAGTATATGAATGGCTTACGGGTTCAGATGTGGATATAATTAAAAATGATTCAACGTGCATTAAAATGAAATCAGGTGGCGTAAAAGAAACCGCCGGAGAACTTATGACATTTGGAGCGTGGGATGGAATTCGTGTGGCTACTGCTAAGTATACCTTCCCTAATGAGTGCTATATAAACCAGGTTGATGTGTGGAGCAAATTATCAACCAGTAATGTTCGAATGGCGGGGTTTGATGTAGAGGTTAGTATGGATGGAAACACATATACAAAAGTTGCCACCGTCCAAAATCCTCTTAAATACGCTGATGTTAAGGCTGAAGGAATCGTAAATACAGTGGCTAAGTTCCCAGCGGTAAAAGCAAAATACCTTAAAGTTACTATGAGTGCTAATATGGAAGGTGCAGATTATTCTAACCAGCTAGTGCTTGGCGAAATCGTTATTGAAGGCTTTAAGGCTCCATTTGTTGCACCTATACAATTTGATATTTTTGACCTTCAATATACAGATGGCAACTATGTTCCAATTAACAAACTGAGTTCGCTTAGTGATACTTTAATGGTTACAGGTGAGGTTTTTAATAATAGCGACGGCAACAAAAACGTGACTGCTATTAGCGTTTTATATAACGAAAACGGACAAATGGTTAAAATGGGTACACATGATATTAATGCCATAAAAGGAGCAAGAACTCCGTTTGAAATAAATGTAACAGGGCTTCCGAGCGGAATTACTGATGCATATACATTAAAGACATATGTGTGGTCCAGTCTAAACGAATGCGTGCCACTTACACGCATTAAAACTTTTGGAGAGATATAGATATAAAGAGAAAAGACGGAATAACGGAGGCTAAGTATGAAATATATTGTAGGTGCAAAAAAAGCCGTTTTAGGCGGAATACTTCTAATGATATTGTGTTTTGGGACTAGTGCCTATGCACATACACTTGATGTACCAAAATTTAATCCCGAAACGTTTATGCTAACCGTAAGCGGGTCTGTGGTAATAGATCCGCTTAAAGACATGAACGATGTCACTCTTCAGGTTTTAAAACGTGGCGAGGATTTTAAAAGTATAACAGATGGAGATTTTAGCAATTATTATCAGAATATTGCTCAGATTTCAATAAGCGAAGATGGAAGATATTCATATTCGTATCGTGTTGAGAGTACACCCGGAAATCATAATTTGCGTATTGTTTTTGCTGATGGAACGGTACTTAAATCAAACTTTATCTATGGCAGTGCAGATGAAAATGAAAAATTTGTTGAGGCTATAAATGCGGCAGATTCTGTAGAAAAAATGAAAGCAGTAATCAGTAGCTATAGTTATTTTTTCGAAGATTTCGCGCTAGATGATGAGATAAGTAAAAAGTTTCCAAACGTTGACGTGGCGGGCGAAACTTTAAAACCACTTTTGGGCAAGAAATATGCAAAGATGGAAGATTTCATAAGCGAATATAAAGCCGAGACGGCAACACTCTACATAAATCTTAGTAATACAAGCCTTGAAATCAAGGAGATTATCGACAAAAATTCAGCTATTATGGGATTAGATGATAATGTAGTATATAAAAATATATATTCTAAATTAAAAGATGTCCAAAAACAAAGCGTTTGCGGAACTATAGTGGGCAAAAGCTTTGCGAGATTCCAGGAAACGGAAAAAACTTTTTCGGAGCAGATTATATTATGGTCTGTAAATAACTCTGAAAATTGGATGGACATGAATAATATTATCATAAACAGTGGTGAATATTTAAATCCAGCTAACTCTAAATATTTAAATCTTATATCAGAAGAGCGAATTTATGTGGATAAAAATATAGCAAAGATAAAGCATAATAGCTTTTTAGAACTTAAAAAATGTTTTGAAAAGCTTGTAGCGAATCCAAGTGACGGCGGTTCTGGTGGTGGTTCAGGCGGTTCAGGCGGTTCAGGCGGTGGTTCTGGAAACACAGGCGGCGGAAGTGACGATGCAATAACTATAAAGCCTGAGATAAATAGATTTAACGATTTAGGAGATGTAGCATGGGCAATAACAGCTATTAATTCTTTAGCGGAGAAAAATATTATTAACGGAAACGGAAGCGGGTTGTTTATGCCAAACGATAGCGTAAAGCGTGAAGAATTTGTGAAAATGATAGTTATTGCATTTAATTTAAGTGATAAAAACGGCTCTTGTGACTTTTTAGACGTTGATGAATCGGACTGGTGCTATACATATATTGCGGCGGCTGTTAATAGTGGGATCATAAACGGAATAGAAGAAAATAAGTTTGGCATTGGCGATACAATCACTCGTGAAGATATGGCAACAATCCTTTATCGCACAGCGAAAAAAATTGGAAATGAAAGATTAGATTCTGAAATTAAAACTAAATTTTCTGACCATGAAGAAATAAGCGATTATGCAATCGATGGGATTTATGCCATGAAAAATTTAAATATTATAAATGGTATG